>CAMBGL010000012.1 GCA_945866155.1 Bifidobacterium breve | reverse complement strand
CATGCCCAGAGAGTAGTTGACCTCACTGACAAAGGGGAGTTTTGTACCCTCTATTTCTTTGCCAGTAAAGATGATTAGTTGAGGCGACTATATGAATAACTCAGCACTGCAGCTGTTGCAACCCAGGCTTGATAGGGCAGTAGTGAAAGTGCCACAGGTGTTGATGTTCTAAAGGCAATGACCACCATCGGGATTGTCAGTACAACTGTTGCAGCAAGTGCGATGGCTGCCGCACTGAGGTTATGCGGGCGATAAAACTGATATGCCCACGTCAGCGCGCAAGCAACAGAGAGTGCAAAAAATGTCAGGTAAGTCAATGTAATTGTTGTCGAAGCGCGTTGCGAAATAACAAAAGCAGCAATACCTAAAACAATAAAGTTATATGGCCAAATAATTCCAAATATAAAATCTGGTGGTTGCCATGGAGGAGGATTGAGATTGCGATACCAGCCATCTCCTGTGTTGACCCAAAGTCCAGATCCGATTGCATAGACAAATACCAAACCGATTCCGGTAATACCTGCAATCGTCTTCATGGCCTAATGCTATGCACTTAGCAAATATTTTTCACTGTAAGAGACTGAGGAAGTTTTCATTATTTTTTGATGAGGGCTACGAGATATGCAATTGAGAATCCAAAGCCAATTGCTGCATATAGATATGTGAACCAGGCTAATGGTGCAGGAATCATCAGAGTCAATACTCCAAGTCCGGCGGCGCTGATGCACATAATCTTTGCAACGCTTGCAACTCTTTGATCGTTGCGTTGTTGCGAGTTGTTCCACATATTTCCGGCAAGTGCAATAAGAGTTATGCCAATCATGCGCATTGACCAGATCATGCCATCACTTGTATCGAGCTGGAGTAAATCTAGAAAGGTGCGAGGAAGAATAAGTAGGAATAAAGCGGAGAGCCCAAAAACGCTCGAGCCCGCCTTGAGGATCGTTCTCATCGCATTGATATTCACAGAAAAATGGTACATCGCGAAAAATTAGGCCGAGCGTGTGGCGGCTTTCAACTGGCGCTACCCCTCTCTAGAATTTAGCCTTACGCCAAGGCCCACGCGGGGTCTTATTTTCTATATGAATGGATTGACTCTATGAATGAATTAGCTCTATTGAAATTATGGAATCAAAAGCGCACTCAAATTATTCAGGCTCAAGTTGCTCCAGCTCTTGTCCTCATCGCAGTGATGGTTCTCTCCGCATTAGGCCTTTTTGAAAAGGCTAATGATGGTGCTAAGTACCTTGCCCTCGGAGTTGCCGCAGTCACTGGAATTCTTTCAATGATTACCCAGTATGCAACTATTCGTGAAGCAGAAGTACTCATTGTCGATCTCAAAAGAATCAAAGATTCTTCAGAGCTTGCTAAAAAGATTGCAGATTCACGTGGGCTTGTCTCATTGACTGCCATTGGAATTGTTGGAATGGGAATCGCAATCTTCGCACTTGTTTCTTGGGCAGTCCTCGGTAACTAATGAATGCAGTTTTCGCAATCATTGGGCTTTATGCGGTTGCGACAATTGTGCTCGTCTTTGTTTATGAGAAGCCAAAGCGGAATCGCAGAAAGATAACGGGACGTGGTGGAGATTTCGAGAGTTAATCTCCATTACGTGCCAGTTCTGATGCGACGCCTTCTCATTTTGCTAAGCATGGTCGTGCTGGCGTGTGCGGTCATCCCTTTTGCATCTGCTCACCAACCAGTGGAGTTATTAGATACTGACACGTCCTCAAAGGCTGGCCCATTGTTAGTCGATGGCACTATCTCATTTGCTATTCGTGCATCCTTTACTAAATCAGGTCAGAAAAAAGCATTTCGCGCCGCACTCAAAGAAGGCGATCAATTAGATGTGCAGTACCTCATTGTTGATAAGAAACCTGAGAGCGCGCTAAAGAATTCGCAGTTGCCACAACTCGTCATTACTTCGCCAACGGGTAAGAAGATCACAATAAAAATAAATGAGCGCAGCCCTTTTTATGAACCATACGGTGGCACCAACTATTTCTATCTTGCTCGCTATTCAGCACCTGCGCAGGCCGGTATCTATCAATTCCTTATTACATCTCGCGCTAAAGCCGGAATTACTATTGCAGTCGGTGAGAAAGAGATTCGCGGTGAAGTTGCGCGCGGTCCAGCGCCAACTCCAACGATTGCATCGACGCCAACTCCAAGTCCCACCGCAACGACAACACCTGCTGCTACCAAATCCACACCAGAGCCAACTGCATCAAGTACTCCTAAAGCAGAGGCAACCGTGCAATCTGGTTACACCATGGCAAATGTGAAGGCCAATGATTCTGAATCAAGTTGCTGGTCTGTCATCAGTGGCAATGTTTATAACCTCACCCAATGGATTAATTCACATCCAGGTGGCGCATCACGTATTCGCGCACTCTGCGGAACAGATGGCACATCATCTTTTAACGCTCAACATGCCGGTCGAAGCACGCCAATTAGCACCCTTGCAAAGTATCTTCTTGGCCCACTAGCTAAGTAACTTCTGCTTAGCCGCTTTGCTTCCGATACGATTACCTAAACATTTCAAGAGAAAGAGGAAATCATGGGCGCTTGCACTTGCGGTTACACCAGAGATGAAGAGAAGAACTGCGACGGAACACATAAGGTCGTAAAGGCTGTCAAGGCTGATCTTGCTGAAAAGCTTGAAGCAAATGGTTTTCCTCACGCATCTGAATTCGTAACCAAGAACTAATCACTTTTTCTCTCGCTAATTACAGAAGTGAGTGAAATCTTTGTTATTTATGATGGCCAGTGTCAATTGTGTAAAAATTCGATTGCTTGGGTCAGCAAGAAACTAGTTATTACCCCTGTTGATTTTCATACAGGCGAACTCACTCGATTCGGTTTGAATAAGCAGCAATGTTCACGCGAGGTCATCGTCATTTCTGATCAAGGTCAGTTTGGCGGTGCCCGGGGCGTAGCACTCTTACTCAATCATCGTGGAAATAAAATTCTTTCCAGTCTCATCACACTTTCAGGTCCGCTTGGCCGCTTTGCTTATAAATGGGTTGCAAGCAACAGAAATTCAGTTCCTGTAAAGATTTTGTCTCGCTTACTTAGAAGTTGAAACAATTCCAAGACACATCTCATCTGATGATCCCTCGCCCCAAGTGACGTATCGAGGTTCAAGATCTTTTAGTTGAGGTATTTTCTGTCTCAAAGTAGGGTCAAAAGTGCACTCAATACGAATTGTGTCGCCAGGATTTACCGCAATTGGACTCTTGAGAACCGTCGCAGATTGATCATCAAAGTCGTAATTAGCAACATTGAGAATGCTCTTCTCCGTGGCAGTCCCAGGATTGAGAGTTAGTTTGAGGGAGCGGCCAAGTAAGTGCATGTGAGGCCCTGCAGCAATAATGTTGAAGCTCGATCTCATCACCTTGTCGCAACGAGAGGTCAGTGAAGGAGTTGGCTTATAAGGATTCTGTCGGCACAAAGCATTGATAGCCACAGAATCAAGTGCACTCTTTGTAGTTGTTCGTGTTGCAAGATCAATAAGTGATTGGTCGCGATCGCATAGGGGGCCAGTGACACCCGATGGACACGCTAATTCAACAGGGGCGGCAAAGAGTTCAATACCTAGTTCTTTGACGGTGGCACCCTTTGCCGGAATAGCATCTATAAGGATCTTTGATTGATCTGTTTCGATCATTCCACCTGATGCGGCCAACAAGTTGTAGTGAACTTGCAGAACAATTCGTTCACCTTTTTTGATCGGAGTTCCATATCCAGCAGGTGAAATATCTTTACCGCGACCAGGTGCCCATGAACTGAGCCACGGGGAAGAAATAAATGATGAAAGCATTCCGCCAAGTCCTGTTCCACCAAAACATGGCCAACCAATTCCACTTTTATCTGCTGTCAGAGCCTCAGCAATATCGGCCTCTGTTACACGAAAGATAATTGCGTGGTGAACATAATTTTTACGCTGTGGGACAAATTCAATGCTTCGAATAATTGAATCTGCACTAATTTTTGGATCAAGTAAAAAGCATCGGTAATCATCGGTACCTTTATTTGGAGCTGCAGGTAAGTAGGCCTTCTTCATCGTGACGCTATATTTCTTAGCCTTGGCCTTGGGGGCTTTGGCTGCATCGGCTACTTGTGGCACAAAGGATGTGACCAAGACTGCTAGTAGCGCTGGAATTAGAACTCTTCGCAGTTTCATAAAGGTAAGAATACTCAATGGCCTCTATTGATTCAATCTAAATCTTTCCCGCATCCAAACCTTTTAGAACTTCTTGTGCGCGCACCTTCAATTCAGGAAGATCAGATAAACGATTTATACCGAAGATTTGTTGGCTCATTCGATGGTTCTTAGAAAAAGTCTCTTTATGGCGATCAAGGAAATCCCAATACAAAGTCGTAAATGGGCACGCACTCTCACCAACTCGAAGTTTTGGATCATAAGCACAGCCCTTGCAGTAATTACTCATACGCGAGACGTAAGCACCACCTGCTGCATAAGGCTTAGTCATCATCGTGCCGCCATCGGCATGTACGCCCATGCCAATAACATTGGGAACCATCACCCACTCACTTGCATCGATAAACACTTCGCGCATCCATTCCAGAAATTCTTGCGGGTTAGTCCCTGTTACTAATGCAAGATTAGATAGCAACATCAGGCGAGGAATATGGTGAACCCAAGCCCGTTCATTGATATCAGTAACAGTTTGCTTCATGCAGTTCATCGAAGTTTTATTAGGGTCGCTAAATAAAGGAAGGAGTGGGCGATTGGCCTTGAGCTGGTTATTTTTGCGATAGTCAGGGCCGAGAAACCAATACATTCCATTGACATATTCGCGCCACCCGATGATCTGGCGAATAAAACCTTCAGCAGATTCAATTGGGACATCACCTTTCTTATATGCCTTCATTGCAGCACTGATAACTTCACTCGGGTGCAATAAACCATTATTGATATATGGCGAGAGCAAAGAATGGTGAAGCGCCCAGTTATCAGTTGTCATCGCATCTTCTAGTGGCCCGAATTCTCCAAAGTGATTATCAAAAAAGTTCTTCATCTGTGCCAGCGCGCCTTTGCGAGTAGTTGCCCAGGTAGCCGTTGGCTTATGCCCTAACTCTGTGGCAACTTCATTATCAATCTCATCACGCGCGTGCTCTAAGTAAGGGGGACCCTCATATTTCTTTGGGGGAGGCAGACGATTTTCTTTATCAAAGTTCCACGAACCGCCTTCGGGCTCTTTACCATCCATCAAAATACCGAGTCGAACTCTTTGTTTTCTATAGAAACTCTCCATGAGATAGCTCTTCTGTTCGTTAGCCCATGAAAGAAATAGAGGACGCGGAGTTAGGAAAAAATCATTATCTATAAAACTCACTCCATAATTCTTGAGCGCTTCGAACTGTCTAAACGATGAAGGCTCTGCACAAACAAAAGGAATTTTCGGATATTTCTTTTCAACAGTTTTGAGCCCATCAATTGTTGTTGCCGCTTTTACGAATTCGACAGTGAAACCTTCTTCTTCAAGTGACTGCGCAAAGTGGCGGGCACTAGAGATAAGAAAGAAGAGTCGCTCCTTGTGCCAATTGCGCCCAGTAGTCATACGAGCACTTTCAACGAAGGCGATTACATCCTCTTGGGGAATCGCATCTTTGAGTGCACCAAATTTTCGATGCAGATGATCAAAGGGAATATAGATTATTCGTTTCATTTATTTTCTCGACAACGCTCGCTGCAATACTTCACTTCGTTCCAGTTTTTAGCCCACTTCTTGCGCCATTCAAATTCAAGGCCACATCGCACGCAGACCTTGGGAGCAAATCCATTTTTATCTTTAGCTATGCGTGGCATAGCGCAGAGAATACTGTTGAAAATTCCGATTCTCTATTTATAGTCAAAGGGGCTAGAATTCAGGAGTTGTTATCGGGGTCGATGTAATTTCGAACCGGCGGTTATAGTCCGCGACCCGCACATATCCAATGGGCGGTTGACTCAGTGAAACTCTGAGACCGACGGTTAAAGTCCGGATGAGAGATAACAGCGGAATCGGTGCACCTTGTTTATCGATGACGCCTACGCGCATCTGTACTCGCTCAGCCTTTCTGGCCTTGGCGTGAGTACTCCTAACCCAAATGTTTCTGCTGCCATTTATTCACCCGATGGCGCACTCATCGCATCTGGTTTTCATAATCGCAAACTTTCACCCGATCACGCCGAAGTAATCGCCATCAAGGGCGCGCAATCCTTAGCACACGGAGCAACAATGGTTGTTTCCCTTGAACCCTGCGCACATACAGGCACAACATCTCCTTGTACACAAGCAATTATTGATGCAGGAATTGTAAAAGTTATTTATGCAGTCAGTGACCCCAACCCAATTGCAGCTGGGGGAGCGCAGGTATTGAAATCTGCAGGAATCGAAGTTGAACATATCAATTCGGCCCAACTCGAATTTATTCAACGCGCCTGGTTACACAAAGTCGCAACGAATAAACCACTGATGATTTGGAAAGTTGCAACAACTCTGGATGCAAAAGTTGCAGCAAGTGATTCAACCTCGCAATGGATTACTGGGGCGCAATCTCGCGAGGATGTTCAATTACTACGCGCACAATCTGATGCAATCTTGATTGGTACAAATACTGCAATTGTTGATAACCCGCATTTGATCCCACGAGGTCACAGCGCAAGACCAGTGCGAATCATCTGTGGCGAACAAGAAGTTGCGGCCACCAATCAAGTCTTTGACAAGGAAGCACGCACGGTTCTAGTGAAGAGTAAATCAATTCCAGATCTTATGAGCATGCTCACTGAAGAAGGATTCAACCAAGTTCTAGTTGAAGCAGGTCCAACATTTGGGTCAGCGCTTTTAGCATCAGGAAATATCAATGAACTCATTATGTATCAGGCCCCGAAAGTACTTGGCGGGGGTAAAGATTTTGTTAGCAATCTAGGAATTTCAACCCTTGATGATCACCTTGAACTAGAACTCTTATCTGTTGAGCGTTGTGGCAGCGATATCAAATCCCACTACGCAGTGAAGGGGCGCTAAATGTTTACAGGATTAGTTTCAGAACTTGGAATCGTAAAAGAGATTACTCGCGGTGAGAGTTCAGCAATCTTTATAATCACCGCTCCGCAGTCAGTACTCGGCCTATCACTGGGGGATTCCATTGCAGTCAATGGAACTTGCCTAACAGCGACATCTATTTCTGGCAACACCTTTACAGCCGATGTCATGGTTCAAACGCTATCTCTGACATCCCTTGCTCAGTTAGAAGTTGGCTCAGCGATAAATCTAGAACTAGCTGCCCGTATGGATATGCGCATGGGTGGCCATATTGTTCAAGGACATGTCGATGGCACAGGAAGCGTTGTGCAATTACTGCCAGGGGATAAGTGGGCACAGTTCGATATCAAAGCCCCAGAACATCTTTTGAAATATGTTGTAGCCCAAGGATCAATTACTCTCGATGGCGTATCACTCACCGTTGGCTCTATCGATGATGCAACGCACATCATTACTGTCTGGCTTATTCCTGAAACTCTTGCAAAGACAAACCTTTCACATAAAAAACCAGGAGATCTGATCAACATCGAAGTAGATATCTTGGCTAAATATGTTGAACGCCTTATTTCTAAGGGGGCTATCGATGGAAAATAATTTCCACGATGTCCTTGCGCGCTTTGCTCGCGGTGAAATGGTTATCGTCGTCGATGATCTAGATCGCGAAAATGAAGGTGACATCATCATGTTGGCAGAGCATGCAACAGCTGAGAAGACCGCCTTTATTGTTCACCACACCACTGGAATTTTGTGCGTTGCAATTACGGCCCAGCGCGCTCATGAACTTCGACTTCCCTATATGGTTGAAAACAATCAAGATAAACGAAAGACAGCCTTTACAGTCTCCGTCGATTTCATCGAAGGTCTAACTACTGGAGTAAGTGCAACCGAGCGAAGTTCAACGATAAAGGCCATTGCTCATGCGAAATCACAACCAACAGATTTCATTCGCCCAGGACACATATATCCACTGATCGCCCATGCCGACGGTCTTTCATCACGCAGCGGTCACACTGAAGCAGGTGTAGCACTTGCCGAGTTAGCAGGAAGATATCCAGCAGCACTTCTCTCTGAAATTGTGGCCGAAGATGGCTCAATGGCTAAGGGAGAAGTACTCACTAACTTCGCTAAAGAATTCAATATCCCAATTATTTCCATCGCACAAATAAAGCAATACCAAGCAACACTTGCGCCTTCTCCTAAGCTGACAACATTTCCACACCATGATTTCGAATGGGTAGATGTTCAACTAGAAAATGGCGTCTGGTCACTTGCCACATATCCATCACTGAAGCACCGCGAACAAGTAGTCATGCGCTTTGGTCAAGGCAACAACGTCCCATTAGTTCGAATTCACTCTGAGTGCTTCACAGGAGATGTCATCGGTTCCCAGCGCTGTGATTGCGGTGCTCAATTAGAAAAATCAATTGCTGAAATCGAAAAGTACGGATACGGATACATTCTTTATCTTCGTGATCACGAAGGACGCGGCATTGGACTCACAGAAAAGCTCAAGGCTTATGGCCTGCAAAATCAAGGCTTAGATACTGTCGATGCGAACCTAAAACTTGGCCACCAAATAGATTCACGCGATTGGTCTGAGGCCATTTCAATTCTGAAAAACCTCAAACTCACATCAATCAAGTTGTTGACTAGTAACCCTAAAAAAATTGCAGCTGTCACTAATAGCGGCATCGCATGTGAGCAAATCTCTCTTGAAATTGCTCCCAATGAATTTAGCGCCAAGTATTTAGCAACGAAGGCAGAGCGCCTAGGACATAGTGCAACACACGTAACTGGAGGAAAATAATGGCTGGCCACACACCTGATCTAACAATTCCGCATCTACCCAATGCAAAAGTTGCCATCATCTCATCCTCTTGGCATCTAGATATTTGCAGCGACCTCATTGCAGGTGCCACGCGCGCGCTAGAAGAGGCAAAAGTAGGAAAGATTGAAGTTATCTTTGTTCCAGGCTCTTTTGAAATTCCACTTGCTGCTCAAAAATCATTTGAAAAAGGTTTCGATGCTGTTGTCGCCCTTGGCCTTGTTCTCAAAGGAGAAACACCTCATTTTGATTATGTCTGCCAAGGTGTCACACAGGGCATCATCGATGTTCAACTCAAGTTCTCAAAGCCGATTGGTTACGGAGTCTTGATGTGTAATGACCTTGAGCAAGCAATTGCTCGATCAGGCCGACCTGGAAGTAAAGAAGATAAAGGCTATGACAGCGCACTTGCCGCCCTCAAACTGATCGAGTTATAAGTTATCTCTCATGCAACTACTTCGAAGAGTTCCTCAAATAGTTTTAGGTCTAGCCCTTGCCTATGCAGGTATCGGTCATCTAACGACTAGTCGCCAAGAGTTTCAGGCGCAGGTTCCATCTCTATTCAAAGATTACGCAGACTTTGTAGTTCTAGCCTCTGGTGTAGTAGAGATTGTTTTAGGCCTGAGCCTCATTGCATTATGGAGATATCGTGTTCAAGTTGGCTGGCTAGTAGCAATATTTTTTGTTGCAATCTTTTGGGGAAATATTTCGCAATACATCAACAAAGTAGATGCCTTCGGATTAGATTCTGATCAAGCACGCTTTGTGCGCTTACTCTTTCAGCCACTTCTGGTGATCTGGGCACTTGGAAGCACCGGGGCATGGCGCGCTTATAGAAGTTCTAGAACTAAGTAAGAGTCTTACTTCTTCTTATAACCAGGTGGGCACTTAGGGTTTGCACCAGTTACTTTCTTGCTGGTCTTTCCCTTCACGCAGGTAATAGAAATCGATTTCTTTCCAATCGATTTTGTTCGCTCTGCGACAACTGCATCTTGAGATAACTTCACGTTGATAAGTGGAGTGGAGAAAGTAAATCCTTTGGCTGATAAATAAAGCCATCCGTTTTTCTCATTGACAGTAGTTGTTGCAACCTTCTTTTCACCCTCTGATGAAGTAATCGAAATCTCTGCTCTAATTGGCGCTTTACTAAATCCGTAAATACAACGCGCAACATCGCTGCGCAGGCTCAGATCATAAGATCCCGATGCCTCAATACCACTCGCCTCAAAGTGCGGGGATGAAACTTTGTATGAAAGTGAACTAGTTTCTTTATCAAATACTGGTGGACCAGCTGCATATGCCAAAGCATTTGTAGTTACTAATCCCGCTAGGTTTCCAGTCTTATCAGAGCATTTGCGCGTTGATTCTTCTTGGCCGTAGCCGTAGTTCAGCGTTTTGAAAGACCAGTAATAATCTGTCGTTGTTGCCTTATCTTTATAGGAAGGCACGAAGCCTGAGACGAGTGCCAAAGCTCTTGGCCCTGAGAGCATTTCAGTGATTCTAGTTGCAGTAACTCCGTCGCCACTTACTCCAAAAGATTCATAAGTAAGTAGTAAATCGCGGATCTTCTGAGGGATTTCTGCATTAGGAACTAAGAAATCAAGTGATGGAACTTTCACTGGCTCTGCTTCAATTGAGATTTCAGCGCCGCTCTTCCAATCCTTTATCGAAATTGTAGGTAGATAGAGCCTTCCGTGATACCAACCCTCAGGCTTTTTTCCCATTCGAAGTGTCAATCCAAATCGATACCCTGTCGGAAATTCTCGAATAGCTTGACAGGCATTTAAATCAGTTGCTGCACAGGCTGATCCATCCGGTGCGCGCTGCCTACCATTGCTACCAAATGCTCCTAAACCATTTCTAGTATCATTGGCTGTAGTCAATTGAAACTCTCCCGAAATTTCTTCTACTGGCAAAATTCCTGCGGTCATGTCCATCAATTTTAATTTTATATCTGCAACTGGTGTCCCCGGAGACTTTCGTTGATTAATTATTGATTGTACGGCAACAAAATAAGTGTCTTTGCCCGCGCTATTTATTACACCTGGCAATTTCCACACGGCGCCCATGCCTGTGCTCTGAGGCAAGTTGATAGAAGGAATTTCTTTGACTATATATCGAGGATCATTGGGAGTAGTCTTTACATACTGTCCAGCAATTCTATTTCCACTGGCATCGACTGCCCAGATCTCTGCAATGCACGCAATAGTTATTGCATCGGTACATATATCCCAATTGGTATAGCCAAACATTTCAGGAGCGTCTGTGCAAACTTTGTCAGCAAGATCTTCGCATATCAGCCAACTCTCTCGAACATTGACATCGCCTTGAGCAAAGAGAACCGAAGGCATGGTTCCAAGTTCACTATTTTCTTTGAACAATAATCCAAGACTTGTAACATCTGGTGAAATCTTGCGACCCGCCTGCGCAACATTGGACTGCAAAGTCGAAGCCAAGAGAAGGGCAGAAATAAGCACTATCCCGAATTTACGGACTGACTTCATCTGTGCCCCTTTGCCCTGGATATAGCGGTAACTCTAATTGAACTCCTTTCTCCACCGTCAAGACCCGTGCGCTTTTATGCAGGCGATTTTCGATAGATGTATTCACGGGAATCAGCAATAGATACACACATACCTCGTACGAGATGTCGTACGAGGTGCTATCGTTGCGAAATACCAAAGGAGTCCACATGATCATCTCTGCTTCCAAGGCTCGCGAGAAGCTATTCCCGCTTATCGAACAGGTCAATGCCGATCAAGCCAGCATCACCATAACTTCCAATAACGGCAATGCCGTTCTGGTATCGGAAAGTGAATGGGAATCGATGATTGAGACTGCATTTCTTTTACGCACCGCATCGAACCGCAAATATCTCGATAAGGCATTGGCAGAGATTGAATCTGGCAAAGGCGTGAAAGTTACATATAAGAAAGGTCAGACTCTTGACCAGATCTTGAAGTTAGCAAATGTCAAAAATTCACCAGAGAAGAAATCCCCAAAGAAGAGCGCTGCCTCCAAAGCTTCACGTAAATAAGTACAGGCTCTACCCATGCCTGCGCTCACTTCAATCTTTTTCACTGATCAAGCAATCGCTGATTTAGAGTATTGGGGCAAACACAATCCCGATCGCCTAGTAAAAATTGGGCATCTCATTGATGATGCTATGAAGAATCCTCGAAAGGGAATCGGATTGCCTAAACCCTTGAAATACAGTCTTGAAGGTTTTTGGTCTCGAAGAATTACCTTAGAGCATCGCCTTGTTTATTCCTTTGATAAAACCACACTCAATATTATTCAAGCCCGACACCACTATGAGGATTAGAGAGTTCTAGAAATACAGAAAGCCCCCCAGATTTTTCGGCCTGGGACTCTCCTCGACTAACTTGTTCTATTAGATATCGTGATTAGTTTTCCAGAATCAGTTGTTGCAAGAAGATCACCATTGCGTAGCATTTCAAGGTCACGTATGCGCTCACCTACATTGTCTTGAGCCTTGTATCCAAGTCAGCACTGGGCTGGATCATCGTTCTTGGAACACTAGGTATTTAGTTGGGTCTCAGCGCTACCAACGAGTGCTGATTCAACGCCAAGAGTCGATTCATTTACCGAAAGTGTGTACGTGAGATTGGTGAGCTCACCCTCACCTTTCACGCCAACCTTCTGACTAATTTCTTTGTTGGCAATTGTGCACTCACTAAATAGATAGCCCTGGTTCTCAATAAGCATTCCATATTGCGTTCCGATGATGAAAACAAACTGATCTAACTCCACCGAAGATCTAAAAGATGGTGAAGCAAATGAGTACGCCGACTCCCATTCCTCATTCGCAATTGCATCTATCTGAGCCGAAATATGGCCTTGAACTAGTTGGGCTTGCTCATCAGAACAGCTGCCATCAGATAACTCTTCAAATGCAGCCTTTTGGGAACAACCACTGAGCACCAGTGCCAGCGCAACCGTTGTAATCCAATACTTCATTGATCAATTCTAATCAACGCCTGCATGAGTTGTCTTAGCGAAAGTAAATAGAAGTGAGCCTAGATATCCACAACAAAAGCAAAAAACCTAAATCGGTTATATCAACTGATTTAGGTTCTGCCTTGCGTACCGCTGTAGCTCAATGGATAGAGCATCTCTATGACTAAGAGAATGGTAGCGGGTTCGATTCCCACCAGCGGTACGCACCGCAAGTGGCCTCACGCTAGTTACGTGGGGCCATTTTGCTTTAACTACTCTGTGTAACAACCCAACAGAGAAGAGTTACAGAGCACTGAAAATCCCAAGAGAAGTTCTACTATTGGTGCCATTAGCACTTGAGTTATTCGGGGAGTCCTATGAGAAATGGCATGAAAGCTATCTATGTCCTTTTACTCTCAACAAGCGTTGCTGCATCTACCATCAACGGAATTCTTCCCGCGCAGTCAGCAACGTCGGCACAAGCAAGCACATGGCCGAGCGTTCCTTCAATTGGATTTTCATCAAGTGATGACAGCCTGATTGAAACAAAGTCCTACGTAACAGGTTTTTCTTATGCCGAAGGTGCCACCAGTGGAATCTACTCGCGCACAGTTGCATGCACATCTGTCGATGATGCAGCGTGCGCCAGCGCCGATTCCATCTTCGCGCAACTGATCTTGCCACCATGTTCTGCCACAGCAACTGAGATGTGTATCGAATCGTTAGAGGTAAGCGATACAAAGGGCGTATTCAAAAAAGCGGCATTGGGATATGAATTGCAAGGTCAGAAATATCCAGCGAGCAAAGTTCGCAATTCAGCAGCTGGCTCCACTGCAAGTGTGTGGCGAGCACAAGAGTCTCCAAATTCTTCGGGCTCCGATGAATATGCAGTGGTAGTCAGCGCCACGCTGCAAAACTTTCAAAACAAGGGCTGCACAGAATTTGTCACCGCACCATGTGCTTTCACACGAGGATTTAGAGCAAGAATTTATCCAATCATTAGCACAGCAAGTGCGCAGTCAAACCAAGATTGTCTGTGGGTAGAAGATCAAAAGTGTGCAAAGAAAGTTGATTTCGCCCCTGGAGCGCGCGCAGCCCTGAGCGTTCGAATTGATAACTCACTTACCGGTTTTCTCTTTGGTCGAATAAAGAATGTAAAACTAGACCTGACTCCACTGTCACCAGCTGCCAACCTCCTTCGAGTCGAAGCAGATCCCATCGATGTTCCCAAAATTTATGCCTACGTTGCAAAAAGTGAACTCAGCAGATACCCCAAAATCGTGGAGTACTGGAAAACTCGCAGACAGCAATTAGCAGCAACAGATTTCACAAGTAATGACACTGTAGATACTGGACCAGCTCCTGAATGGGCGATGGGTGATTACCAAGCATTCGAAGAACTTGTTAAATCAGGCCCACTCGTTACTTCAATCTGGAGAGTTGGCACGCAAGCAGGAAGTGGAACTGGCAGCAAATGCTTTGATGATAAAAGCAAACTTCAAGGCCTAGTTACTACCAACGCACCCACATACCTTCCTTATCCTCCTGTATTTGAAAATGCCGAACTCGCATACAAAGTAGCAGGAGCGCACCACTTAGCCGATGGCGTGACCTTGTTCAAGGGTTCCTATGATCTTGTTCTTCGTAGTGAATTTGCCCGATGCTTATATGGCTTTACAACAGCGCCAATTAGAGCAAAAGTTTCAGTTGTCTCAACAGATGGTTCAACCCAAGATATTGCCACCGAATCATTGCGCGAAGACCCAACTCGTCAGTGGCTTTATTTGAGTGCAAGGAATTTCACCTTTTCATCCCCAACTATCAAAGTGAAACTAACTCAAGATGCACCAGCCCCTCAAGCAACTACGCAAGCAACCACGAAACCTGCACCAATTGCGAAGAAGACAACCATTACCTGTGTGAAGGGCAAGACAACTAAGAAAGTAACAGCAACTAACCCAGCCTGTCCTAAGGGATATAAGAAGAAGTAACTTTCGAGGCTCTAAACTCACTCTATGAAACTTCGCGCAGCCGCCGTGGCGATCCTGCTCTGTCTTCCGATCGCAACACCCCAGGCCAACGCTTCTTACAACGGCGTTATCGATTACTCGAATCCACGAATTGTTCCTATTTTTCAACAGCTTGTTGGTGGCGAGGCAAAATACTCCGGATATATTTATTCCCCTAGAATCATTTTTACCGCAGGCCATGGTGAAGCAAAATTTAGTGATGACGGAACTCGTCTTCCATTTACTCCCAGCGTTGCATATGTAGGCCTACCAAATTCTAAAGTAACTGATAATTCAAAGCGTTTTCAAATTGCAACCCGTTTTGTATCCACTTCATTTCGAATGGACGGTGCGTTACTAGGAGATTTTGCAATATACGTTTTGACTGAAGACATCGGTGATTTCAAACCTGCCAAACTTGCAACGCTAGAAATTCAAAAAGAACTTGAATCTCAACGAGCTTTTGTGGAAATAACAGGTTACGGTGATCATGAAGATCGCTGCAAAGAAGGCGACAAGCTCCCTTGCCCTCAAATTCAAAATTCGAGATCACTCGAACCTCGTAAATTGAAGGTACAAGTGCGCCCCTATGAAGATTTCCTCGCGCTAGTTGGCTACGAGCGCCCCCAACTCAAGGGGAGCCTGCTGACTTGGGGTGGTGGAAAATCGAGTCCATGTGGCGGTGATTCAGGTGGATCAGTTACCACTACTTACAAGGGTGAAGAGATCTACGTTGCTGTAACACCAAATGGTATGAACGGTTACGCCTGTGGCGCTGCTGGTTATTACGATGGCAAAGGTGGAATCGGATATGCATCACCAATTTATGATCACCTAGACATCTTGAAAGCAGCCGAAGATTTCGTGGCTGCTGCTCTTGCGCAAGAAGCGTTAGCGAAGGCAAAAGCTACTCCAACACCTTCACCCTCAGTTTCTGCAATGCCTTTAGCCAAGCCGGTTGCAGCACCAAAGAAGAAAACAATTACCTGCGTTAAGGGAAAAACAACAGCGAAAATAACTGGCGCCAATCCAAGTTGCCCAAAGGGTTATAAGAAGAAGTAATCCCACTCTGCCCAGATGTCAGCCCTGCGGGATACCTTGGATATATGAGACAGAGCCCAGATAGCAATGAGAAGGCGCTCTTTATAGAAGTCCCCAAATCAGTCAATGCAATGAGTGAAGCCGAAAAGAAAGAGTTCGCCGAAGCGATACTCAGAGTAATGGAGGGCAAGTAATGAAATGTCCCGCATGTAATTCAGCAGATGGAATCAGAAAAATAGTTTATGGATTACCCGATGGCCCCCTCGATGAAGAAAAATTCGTTATTGGTGGCTGCTGCATCACAGATGAAGATCCAACTCGCAAATGCATTCGATGTGGCTGGAAGGGTCAAAACATAAAGAGAAACCTAGGACTAGGTAATGAAATTGAAGTCATAGAACTCCAAGATATTTCCACAATGACTGATCCACAGATCGATTCTTACGCAGAGCAAATCTGGCAAAAAATAGCCAAACCAGAAAAGGAGTAATCAGGATGAGTATTCCAAGAGATGAAAAGCTAAGAATTACCCAGCGAGTTCACGCAAAGTGGTCACAAACCTTTGGCGATCGAGACGACGCCGAAGCAAACGATGCCTATTACTCCATGCTTCAAGAAGCTATGGCCCAAGCTGAAGAGAAATATAAAGATCGGCCTGCAAACTCCTAAAAACTACTTCTCGCCAGCCGCAATCGCTCTCACTAAGGCTTCCAAAAACGGAACATCGTCTTTATCTGGATATCCATCCACAAAGTGCATCTTGCGATTCATAAAAAAGAGAGCGCCTTTGAGTTGATCTAAATCTGTTGGCAATGACTTATCTTCATACCATTGCTCCTCAATTGCATGAGCAATAAAGGTCAATTCTTCTCCCAAGACCTGATACCCATCAAAATTCTTCAGTGTTCTAATGGCTGCAACACCATCAGGATCGGGATTAGGAAGTTCAATAAATCCCTTTCGCTCCCCGCCAATGTGGCGATCCGTTGGAACAATTCTGCGAAGTGGATGCATCGGCCCACTCCATTCTTCCCATTTACTTCCATCTGCAAGTATTGCCTCACCAGTTTTCATATTTACTAAGCCAACAACTTTGTCGTTCATTCTTTCATCATCAGGCAGAGTCATTGCATAAACGAGAGCCGACCAGTCAGATCCACGATATGGCGCATCCATCGCCTTCCATGAATCTGGAATCCTCACCTGATCTAACAAACTATTTGCAGGCCCAACACTGTAGGCACCATCAATCCAACAGCATCGCGCTTTACCTAAACCTTTAGAGCGTTTGCGCACCCAATATGCAATTCGATTACACGTAACTATTAAATCTCTATTTCGCTTTTCAGCGCCCTCATCAACGAATAATCCAAGTTCTGAAAGAATATAAAGAGCGGCCTCGTCTTCATCCTCAATGGCTGCGCGCTCCCAAATCCCATCGACACTCCCACCGCCACCCGCTGCAGATGTTCCATTGCGATTGAGCATCAACACAATATCTGGCTCAGATGTCACAAGAGATAAGCAGTCGTATTGCCCACCACCGGGTTGTAAGTCAGCAATGACTAGATCGCCATCAATTCGCTCAAGAATATGGGCCATGACTCCCCACGATAAGTACTCAATCTGATTGGGTGTCAGTTCTTTATCGGCCATACGGGCAATTATTGCAGTGAGGGCAGACATCTAAAAGGGGCTTGTCAGCCCCCACTGTTATATTTTCCCCACCTAGAAATAGGCAGTTCTAGACACTGGAGAGTGCAATGGCATCGATTCCTGAAATCGAAGTAGGCAATGTGACTGAAACACATAAAGGTATGCCTTTGCGCGGATATGACAAACAAGAGCCTGAAATAGAGACTGAATTAGATCCAGAGCAGCATTCACCTGAGATTACTGCTGCTTATCGCAAAATTATGGAACTCGCAGAAGTCGATCCCAATGCCGATTCCTATTTTCCTGAAGATGAAGAGAAGCTATGAAAATCTCTGACGCGCAGGACTACCCAGTTGAGAACATGTCCCTGGTCTATTCAAGTAAAACAAATGATGTTTACCAGGCTGTTTTTCAAACAGAGAAATTTGG
>CAMBGL010000011.1 GCA_945866155.1 Bifidobacterium breve | reverse complement strand
CTATTGAAGCAGTGCGAAGAGTAAAGACACATTGGGTAGTTGGGGATGAGAAATGACTTATACCCAGATTGCTATTCTCTCATTTGTTCTTTCAATCGTTTTTGACTTGAGAGTCACAAAAATTCATCTATTTACACGAAAAGTTTTTTGGACCTCGTATGCCATCATTGTGCCTTTTCAGTTGATTACCAATTGGTGGCTCACATCTCGCAATATTGTTATGTACAAACCAGAGTCAATCATTGGCCTTCGCATTGCCTCTGCACCCGTTGAAGATTTGTTTTTTGGCTTTTCTCTCTTACTTAGCGTGTTATCACTCTGGGTGTATATCGGTAAAAGGAATATCTAAATTGAAGATTGATTATTTAAAGTGAGGTATTTTACTCAAAGCGACGTCCATGGAGTGATGTATGTCGATTGTTTATGGCGCTATATGAATCAGGATAACTTAATTTATGAACATACGTGGAACGCAAATTCCAAAAATTGGGACGAAAGCACAGAACTGACAGGTATGATTGTTCACGGCGAAAGCTCACTTATAGAAATATCCCGACAACAAGCCATGGAACTAGTCCCTAATGCATTCTTGAAAGAAGAAGGAAGTCATGTGTAGGGATGCCAATTATTGTTTAGAACTTGGGACAGATTCGAGTAAATGGGATCAGTATTGCCCCTTACCTTTACCGAACTATTTTGAAAAAACGCTAGACATATTCATCGATTCATTCGATTTGGCATTTCTCGGTCGAACAAGCGAATCTCTAGAATTATTGTCGAATACTAGAAGCGATGAACTTCGTTATTGGTACGTAGAACATGGACAAATGTCTGGGTGGCATCACAGAGTGAAGGGACTGAAAAAAGAGAAGCCAAAGAAATATACTGGTGATATCGATCCGAATAAAAGAATTGCGCCCTATGAAAATGCTGTCTATCTTCGAGATGGTTATCGTTGCCGATATTGTCATATAAGAGTTGTGGATACGAGAGTCTTGAAATTAATGGAAAAATTGATCGGTCCTGCAAATTTCAAGGCTACGGGAAAAGGTAATCAATTAAGACATGGAATTGCTTTGACGTTTCGCGCAACAGCAGATCATGTCAAACCATTGAGTTTTGGGGGCAGAACGAATATGGAAAACCTTGTGACAAGTTGTTGGAATTGCAATTATGGAAAGCTCAACGCATTGCTAGATCAGATGAATATTGCAGATCCAATGGAGCGCGAAATAAATGAAGAATTGAAGTGGGATGGAATGCTTAGTAACGCAAGGATTCAGCGAGCTTGAAGAGCTTTCACATATGCCTTTGTTGCAACTCGCGCACGTCTTGCCATTGAAGTCTTAGCTCTCTTATTGAAGATTTGATAATCAATCTTTTCAACTTCATCAACAATTCCGCAGTACAACTCACTTGCTGCTTCTATGCAAGGACGACTCGATGGCGCAAGTTCTTGTATGCCAGGAGTTGCCTCCTTTTGAAGTTGTCGCACGCGTGCGATTTGAAATTTGAGAGCTAGAACGATTTCAGGAGTCAGAACTCTTCTTTCAAGTAATTCTCTATCTACTCCAAAAGAGGCAAGTTCATCTAGTGGTAAATAAACTCGGCCTCTATCTAAATCTTCATTTACATCGCGAATAAAGTTTGCTAACTGAAAGGCGATTCCAAGTTTTTCAGCAGGCTCATATGCCCTATCCGATAGTGGCCCAAGGATCGGAACCATCTCCAAGCCAATAACCGCGGCAGAACCGTAGACGTATTCCATTAGTGCTTCGTAGTTGGCGTAAGAAGTTACTGAAAGGTCCATTTTCATAGAGTGCAGAAATGCCACAAAGTGTTGGTGGGGAATATTGAATCTGGCGACCGTATCGATGAGTGCTCGGCCTACGACGTCATTGCTATTTCCAGTTGATAGCCCTTGAAGAACTTGGTCACCCCAGCGTGAGAGCAACTCACTTTTTTCTTGAATAGTTAGATCAGATGCAAGGTCATCGACAATTTCATCGGCATATCGTGCAAAACCGTAGAGAGCATGAACGAAGGGGCGTTTCTCTCGCGGAAGCAAGAGCGTTGCTAAGTAATATGTTTTTCCATGGAGAGAATTGAGTCGCTTGCATTCTTCGTAAGATTGTCTAAGAAGTGGATCAGTAATACCGGCCGACGCGAGTTCGTCCATTTACTTCACCGGACCCACAATTCTTTCTGCAGCTAATCGACCTGAAATCAAAACCATAGGAACGCCAACACCGGGTTGAGTACCAGAACCTGCGAAGACAATATTTTCAAATCCTGCAGCTAAATTGCGAGGTCTGAAGGGTCCTGTTTGAAAGAATGTATGTGCACTTGCGAATGGTGCGCCGCGCTCCATACCTTGATTTTGCCAATCTAAGGGAGTTGTTAGCTCTTCAACTTCAATCGCATCTCCGAAACCTTCATAGCCACGTGCTTCCAAAGTACTCACCATGTGATCTCGATATGGCTTTGCTTGAGTTTTCCAATCTATTTTTGCATCAAGATTTGGAGTCGGGAAAAGTACGTAATAGGACTCTTTTCCTGGGGGCGCTAAATCTGGATCATCATGAGATTGAACTGTCACAAGAATGCTGGGATCAGTCATGAGTACCTTCTTTTTGATGAGTTCATCAAAGACCCCATCCCATGATTCCCCAAAATGAATATTGTGATGAGCAACATGGTCATATTTCTTCGATGACCCAGCTAGGAGCGTTACACACGATGGCGAATACTTAAGTCGTTTGATTGATGGAGGAGTCTTTCCAAGAAGTTCGCGCCACATCACGGGTAAATCTGGATTAAGAACTACAACATCACACTCCACACGCTCACCGGTATTAGTTGTTACCGCTTTCGCCCGACCATTGACGATTTCTAAACCAGTAACGGTTGTGTTGTATTTGAATTCAACGCCATGTTTTTGAGCTGCAGCTGCAAGTCCTCGGGGGACCGCATGCATTCCACCCTTAGGAAAGAAAACACCATTGACCGAATCCATATATGCAATCACTGCGTAGATTGCTAGTGCTTGTTGAGGACTCACGCCTGCGTACATTGCTTGAAATGAGTAAACCCTTTGAAGGCGAGGATCACTCATGAATTGATTTACCTTAGGAGAAAGTTTGCGAAAACCACCCAGTGCAATCAATCGAGCAAGATTTGGTGTTAGCAAATTAAGCGGACTATCAATATTTCTATCGATGAAATCATTCATCTCGTACTTATACAATTTAGTTACAAATTCTACATATCGACGATAACCAGCTGCTTCACTTGCACTAATCTTTTCGGAGATCTCTGCCTCCATCGCCTGAGTGTTTGCGTGTACATCGATTTGTGAACCATCGGCATAAAAGGCGCGATACAAAGGAGAGATAGGGCTAAGTTCGAGCCAATCCTTCATGTTTTCGCCAACACAGTTGAAAGCATCTTCAATTAATGAAGGCATTGTTAGCACTGATGGTCCGGTATCAAATGAGTAACCATCTTTTTGCAGTAGACCGTTGCGTCCACCAGGTACTGATTCGCGCTCGATAACAGTTACTTTTCGTCCAGCTCCGGCTAGTCGCAGTGCTGCACTTAAGCCAGCAAGTCCTGCTCCAACTACTACAACATGATCCGTAGGACCTTTTACTCGTGCGCTCATGATTTCTACATACTCCTACGGGTCGATAAGGCTGCAAGCTCTGTGAGTAGGGCTTGTCCAACAGGGTTAATTCCACCATGTCCCAGCGCTTCTAGCGCGCTAGAAGTTCGAGAATCGATGAGTTCTTCAACACGAGAACGTGCTCCTGATTCAATAATTATTTCGCGAAGCGCTTCTACATCGCTTGCCTTCAATTCTGAAGAGCCAAATGAGCTCATAAAACGAGTGACGGCGCTCGGGGATGAATTTTCTAATGTCATAGCAACTAAAACTGTGCGCTTTCCTTCGCGCAAATCATCTCCCGCTGGCTTACCCGTTATTGCTGGATCTCCAAAAACACCGAGTAAATCATCACGAAGTTGAAATGCTTCACCGAGTGGAAGACCATAAGCAGAATATGCCTCATCAATACTCGTGCGTGATTTTACATCTGTGATTGCAAGAGAAGATCCAATATGAAGTGGTCGCTCAATTGTGTATTTGCCTGATTTGTAACGTGCAATTGTGAGTGAGCGTTCCACGCTCGTTTTCTTCTGAGTCTGTTCGTGAATATCTAGGAATTGTCCTGCCATAAGCTCAACGCGCATTTCATCATGTACCGGAAGTACAGAGTGCAACTGTGCCGAATCTAATCCTGCAGAGTTGAGCATCTGATCAGAGAGTACTAGTGCTAAATCTCCAAGTAATACAGCTGCCGACATTCCATAACGCTCTGCAAAACCTTCCATCTCTTCACGCTGATGAATAGTTTCAAAATGTCGATGTATTGATGGTTTTCCACGTCGCGTATCGGAACCAT
Organism: Bifidobacterium breve; assembly: GCA_945866155.1. Classification (GTDB taxonomy): domain Bacteria; phylum Actinomycetota; class Actinomycetes; order Nanopelagicales; family Nanopelagicaceae; genus Planktophila. The sequence continues at coordinate 13,757 of CAMBGL010000011.1, read as the reverse complement.
CCATAAGATCATCATGAATTAGTGCGCATGCTTGTAAAAGTTCAAGACTTGAAATTGCTCGGATTGCATTTTTATTTGCAACTCCGCCAGCTCCAATAAATGCGCTATATGCAAAGAGGGGGCGAAGCCTTTTTCCGCCATCAAGTAAGAAGGAAGAAAGAGATTCTGCAACTGGCGCTAGATCACTAGATATTGATTCCAAATATGAGGTGCGTTCCCTGAGAAAACGGCCGAGTTCTTCTTCGATATTCTCGCGTACTTGGGTAAGTGTCGTATTTTGCTCATCCATCACGCGGTAACGGTACCCTCACTCCGTGGCTAAACGCACTTCATACTCATTCGAATTCTTCCCCCCTAAAGATGCGCAGGGTGAAGAGCGTCTTTGGGCTGCGATGACGGGCCTTGAAGCGCTGCATCCAGATTTTATCTCAGTGACATATGGTGCGGGCGGAAGCACTCGTGATCGCACTATTGCAATCACCTCTCATATAACGGAGCGAACAAAAATTCCTACAGTTGCACACCTAACATGCGTAGGTTCTACAAAGACAGAACTTATCGAAATTTTAGGTAAATATCGCGAAGCAGGTATTACAAGTATTTTGGCGCTACGCGGTGATCCCGTAGGTGGACCAAGTGCTCCTTGGAGCACCACACCTGGTGGCTTTGATCATGCTGATCAATTAGTTGAACTTGCTAACGAACTTGGTGATTTTTCAATTGGTGTTGCAGCTTTTCCGGATGGTCATCCAGCATCGGGTGGAAATTTTGATAAAGATATTGATGTACTCATCAAAAAAGAGTCACTTGGTGCAACATTTGCTACAACGCAGTTCTTTTTTGAAGTCGATAGATGGCGCAAATTAGTTGATCGTTTGAGCGCGCGAGGTTCAAGTTTGCCAATCATTGCCGGAATTTTGCCCGTAACAAATGTGAAGCAACTCAGTCGAATGTCTGAACTTGGTGGAACTGCAATTCCAGATTCGATTATGAAACGTTTTCTTGCGGTTGAAGACGATTCTGAAGCGGTGCGCGCACTCGGTGTCGAAATTGCAACTGATTTATGTCAAAAGCTTTTAGCCGAAGGTGTTCCTGGTATTCATTTTTATACAATGAATAGTTCAATGGCAACTCGCGAGATATACGAAAATCTTGGAGTATCTCGCACATGATCTCTAAAAATGAGTTTCTCCAACGATGGAGCCATCTTCACAGTGGCTCTCCAGTCACAGGAATCGTTGGGGCATGGTTATCAATTTCTTATCGTTGTGGTCTTGTTGCAACCCTTCTTCGTATTACACCTAATGCACTAACACTTTTAGGTTTACTCGCAGCAGTTGCAACTGCATATTGGGCGCTATCTCTATGGGCTATTGCACTTTTAGTCTTCTCGCTATTTTGCGATGGCATTGATGGCAGTGTTGCAATCTTTCAAAAGAAAGAGAGTGCTAGGGGCGCAATATTTGATTCTGTTGCAGATCGAATTAGTGAAGCAATGTGGCTCGTAGCCCTTTATCGAATTGGTGTACCCGCTTGGATAACTATTCTTCTCTGGGTTATTGCTAGTGTTCAAGAGTATGCCCGAGCTCGTTTAGCTTCTTTAGGAGTGGCTGAAATAGGTGTCGTTACCCCAGCAGAACGTCCGGTTCGTGCAAGTTTTATATTCATCGCATTGATTATGTGGCATGCAAATATTGTAGGAGTAACGTATCTTTCAATTGCTTATTTGGTCTTGCAAATAATCAGTGTTTATCTGGTCGTCCGTTTCGCGCGTTCCCAATTGCATTAGCCACAATTTCGCCACTAATTCCAACGAGAGGCAATCCGCCTCCAGGATGGGCTGAGCCACCTACGAAATACAAACCTTTGATAGGTGATTTATTTTTTGCGCGAAGGAATGCAGCGCGGGCTCCATTACTAGAACTTCCATAAATTGAACCACCGGGTGCATTGACGCTTTCTTGAAGTTGCAGGGGAGTGCGAATTGTTATTGTTTCAAGGCGATCACGAATTGCTATTCCCCGTGCCTCAATTTGATCAATTATTGAGTTCGCATACTCTGAATTAAACTTTTCATCACTCCAGTTCCAGCCCTTTGTCGGATCCTCTGAATGCACAGGAGCGTTTACCAAGACAAAAAGACCCACCGAATTCTCACTCTTGACCATTTTTTCATCATTAGGAGAACAAATGTAAATCGTTGGTTCTTCTACTGGTTTCCTAGCAGTAAAAATTGAGTTGAATTCTTGGTCATAATCTTTTGGAAAAAGAATCGTGTGGTGCTCGAGTTTGGGTTCATCACTTGCACGAATGCCAAGGAGTAAAGAAAATCCAGCAAGTGATACTTCTGTTTTAGCTAATTTCTTTCGTTCTTTCTTTATTTTCCTAGAGCCATTCTTTATGAGTGAATTGTATGTAAAAGAGGCATCTGCATTACTGATAACCACATCACTTTCAATTCTTTTTCCATTAGCCAATATAAGACCGTTTGCCTTGCCTTTAGTAATGAGAATTTCTTGAACAGGTGTTGAAAGATGAAAAGTTACACCGTATTTGATGCATCGTTCATAGATGGCATCTGCCATTGTTCCAAGGCCACCTTTTATATGCCAGGCACCGAAGGCTTCTTCTACGAATGCAATGGAAGAGAGTACGGCCGGGGCTTTGCGAGGATCTGATCCGCTATATGTTGCGTATCGATCTAGTATGAAGCGCAATCTAATATCTGAGAGTTCTTCATCTGCTAATTGACGCAATGATTTCCATGGAGCAATAGCTAATAGGTCTTTGATAAAAGTTGGCCTCTTCAAGAGCGAAAGCGGAGATTTGAGTTCAGATTCAATAAAGGGCTCTCTTGAGATATCCCACATCTTTTCAGCCACACGCATGAGTGAGTCCCACTGTTGTGCACTCTCGGCAGAGAATGATTCTGTAATCGATTTGAGAGTTTCATACCGTGAAAGATTTGCAAACTTGACCTGACTTCCATCAGCAAAGCGATAATCAAAAGAGGGATTCACTGAAACGACTTCCATCTCCTGGCCCATATGTTTTCCTGTTTTGAGGAAGAAATCTCTATAGACAGCGGGCAGCGTGAGCAATGAAGGGCCGGTATCAAATGCGTAACGACCAATCCATTCAGTACGTAATTTTCCACCTACTCGATCACTACCTTCATAGACCGTAACTGAGTGTCCAGCTTTTGCTAATCGAGCAGCTGCACACATTCCACCAACGCCTGCACCTATGACGACTATTTTCACAGTGTGCGACCTCTCCATTGCACGCTTTTGCGCACGCTCCAAGAGTAAATGATTAGGTAGATAAGCAGGACCGAGGATATTGGATGCATGAGTGAATCAAATATTTTTCCATTTGATAGAGATGCGCTAATTATGCGTGAAAGCACAATTAGTTCAAATGCAATCCAACCCCAGGCTGAGCCCGCAAGAATGAGAATTATTGGAACAACACCAGAAGCTAGAATAAAAGCGATTGCAAAAATTGTTCCACCGATTGAGCCGAATGCTTTCCACAATGATTTTGCATACCCTGCGCGCAAATCTGTAAAAGACGAGTACATGTGACATTGTGCGATATCTCCACCATTGATAACGCTTCCCTTATGACCTTTTTTCAACAAAACACGTGCTAACTCCATATCGTCTAAGACTTTGTTAGCTACTTCTTGATATCCCGGCATAGCGCTGCGGCGAACCATAAAGAATTGCCCGTTAGCAACGGCAAAAGCTGGATTAGCGAATCGCATAGTGATTCTCAATATTAGTGTAGATAACCAGGACCACTGAAGTAGCGGCTGAACCATTCGCTGAATAAATGAAGTAACAATTTGGCGTGGATAGATTGAGAGAAAATCTAGTCCGTACGTATTTAATGTGCTTACCGCACGAGAAAATGCATCAGTGGTAATTCGGACATCAGCATCGAGACTAATAATAATTTCTTCTTCACTAGTCTGAAAAAGTTGCTCCAGTGCCCATGTCTTACCTATCCAACCCACAGGCGGTTCACTACCACTCAACAAAGTGAAGCGATTATCACTACCGATGCTCTCTTCAAGGAGTCCATAGGTATCGTCAGTGGAATTATCATCCAGGAGGTAGAAGTGATAGCCACCGCCATATTTCTGGTTTTTTAGCATCTCAATTACTTCAATGACATTTTCTGATTCGTTGCGCATCGGAATATGTATGGCTATCGACTGGGAAGAAGCAGTGTGTCGAGATAACTTGGGCATCGTCAGCGCATTAATGATGACAATGAGTAATAAAAAAAGATTGAGCAGTGCAAAAATCATTCAAATAACTTTACGGTCTACCGAGCCATCGAGAAAATACATATGGAGCAAGCACTGCACCATAAATTAGACCGCCAAAGAATGCAACACCTGGCCTACCAAAGAAGAATAAATTGGACACCACGCCACCGAACCAGCTCCACGCCAAATAAAAATCAACTACACCAAAGCCTGCACTAATTTTTCTGCGCTCACGCGGAAGAACTTGATGAAGGATTGCCATAAGTCCCATTCCAGCAAAGAGCCAACCAAATGCATTAGAGAGTGGAATCTCTGGCTGAAAAGGAACATGGGCTCCACTAAATGTCCAGCTCCATCGCCCAGCAGCAACCATTTGTGGATCTAAGAAAAGATCCCATGCCATCAGTGCAAATCCACCGTAGAGAAATACCCAACTCTTACCGACACGTCGCGAAGCAATAAGTAATGGATGAGCCATCATCGCCCAAGCAAAAGGAACAACTAGTGAAACACTCGCTATTTTTGGACCAAGAGAAGCGTCATATGAATATTGACCGAAGGGCCAGCCTGTTCTTACGCCAATTTGTTCAATGATGAAGGCATAAATCAAAGTTACAGATAGATAAGTTATTGCATAACGTGAACCGTAGGAAAGGAGCGCATGCAATGACATGGCAGCTGCGCCCCAATAAACAGTTGCAATTGTTACAACACGCAAAAGCTCGCCATCGAGGAGTGGATATGAAATCTGCAGTAGAAGCGCTATTGCTAAAATGAGGAGAAGAAGTGCTTGTGCTTTTGGATTAATCCCTCGTCGACGATTACCGCGCTGAGAATAATGGCGAATCGACATGACGTAATTCTGCCCTACTTATAAGGAGCCGCGTAACTCCAGAACAGCGAAGCGAGCGAAGAGTTCCTCCGAATACCACTGATATTTCTTCGTATCGGCGATTACTTGGGTATGTGCCTCACTTTTATAGGCAAAATTTCGCAAAGCCTGACCAGATTCCCATAGAGAAAATGTTCCTTGCAATCCAATAGGTGCCTCGCCAATACCTATTGCAGAAATCAAACCAGGTGAGTTATGAAGGCTTGTGGTTACAGGCGGTACTGCTTTCCAAAAACGAAAATTTCCCAAGAAAGAGATTCGCGCCCGAGTGATTGCGACGATTGCACCATCACTTGCTTTCGTTGAAACGCTAAACGGTTCTTTCTTGGACCATTGCCCATGTGATGAAATAGGGGAGAGAAGGGCTCGAAATTCGGAGCGCGAATTTTTTCTCCACTTCGTAACCACGGAACTCTTATCAAAAGCATCTATTTGATCTTCTTCTATTGCTATCAAGATTCCCCAACGCAACGGATCGGCATCACTTGGTGTAAATCTCTCACCTGTTCCGCAACCTAACAACTTTGAAAAAGTAACTCCTGGAAAAGCACGAACAGCGCGACGGTTTAGTGCCATTCGAGATAATGCAAATGGAATTCTTTTCTTTTCAATCTGCCAAAAGTAAGCAACAACAATCATTTTGTCACACCAGTAGTTTCAAATATTTTTTCAATACATTGCTGGGGTGAATCCCACATAGGTGCATGTCCAGTCTCTGCAAAAATGAACCACTGTGCATGATCTGGCATCAATGTTCGCTCTTGGCAATCACGCGCGGGCAAAGTGTTATCGCTATCGCCAAAAATTACAGTCACTGGAATATCAGAATTGATTGGTGAATCAAATCTTCTCTTGAGCATTCCATCCCATGCGGGGTAATAACCAGTGGAAGTTGCCATTGCCATGGTTGCATCGAGACATATCTCTTTAGAAAATTCTTTCCAACGAGGACTCACATCTGCAAAACCAACTTTACGTGCGTATTCAAAGTCAACGACAAATGGCGCGACTACTTTGATTGCCTTAGCAAGTACATTTGCTACTGCAGTTCCTGGAGACCTTGCTGAATAAGGTGCCAACCACAGACCTGCTGGTGCTAAACCTGTAACGCTTTTTACGTTTGCAGGTGCGAGGGATGCGAGTTCAAGTGCAATCCACCCACCTAAGGAATTACCCACTAGGTGGAACTCATCTATTCCGTGATTAGTTTTTATGGAATCACGCAGCAAGAGTGCAAGTGATTGTGGATCCATCGCCTGTGCAGGATCCATTGGCGATTCACCGTGTCCAGGTAAGTCTGCAGTAATGACGTTGAACTTTTCAGATAGCGCAGGAATTATTGGTTTCCATGCAGTCGCAGCTGAGCCAAGTCCGTGCACCAGTACAAGTACATCTCTAGATGTTGGAGAGTTATAACTTCGGGTTGAAAGTTTCATCTCAATCTCCAACAACCATAGGTTTTGCTCCCGTGCATTCAAGCAATTCAGAAAATGAAGTTGGATAGACCGCATGAGGGTGGCCGGCGGCTGCCCAGACTACGTCATAATCATTTAGCGCTTCGTCAATAAGAGTGATTTCTGGCTTTGAAATCCACCCCAGTGGGCTCACACCGCCAATTGAATAACCACTTCTCTCTTTTACGAAATCGGCATCGACTCGATCTAGCTTTTCGATTCCGAGATTTTTCGCAACTAGTGTTGTATCAACTTTATGGCGGCCACTTGTAATTATAAGAAGTGGATTTCCTGATGGAAGTTTGAAAATTAATGATGAAGCAATTTGGCCGACTTCGATTCCTAAACTATTTGCTGCATCAATTGCAGTGCGGGCAGAGTCAGATAGAACCTTTATTTCACCATCGATACCAAGGGATTGCGCAGCATCCATAAAGCGCCTGACTGCAGCTTTTTCCAGAATTCCATCCATGTGCGAACTTTATGAGATAACGTAACGCCGTGTCTGCCAAAGCCCTAACAAATTATGAGCATGGAATACATGCACGTAATGCGGTATGGGCTAGCTTTTTTGCTCTCGGAATTACAGGCATGGCGTGGATCCCTCGTATTCCTGAAATTAAGAGCTCATTGGGATTGAGCGATGGTCAATTTGGACTCTTGCTACTTGCAAGCACGTTTGGCGCAGTTCCTGGAGCTCAGCTTTCAGGACGTACTGTTCATATGTATTCTTCAAAAATTGTTGTGCGCATTTCTGGAGTCACACTTCCATTGGGAGTTTGCATCATGGGAATGGCTGAAAGTGTGCCAATTCTGGCATTGGGATTATTTATCTGCGGATTTAGCGTTTCATTTATGGATGTAGCTTTAAACAGTCAGGCAATTGCGATTGAGCAGCACACTCAAGGACGATGGATGTCAACATTTCACGGCCTTTGGAGTATTGGCGCATTTTGTGCGGGCCTCATTGGTGGGCTCGTGGCAAATCTAGTTACACCAAAAGCTAATTTATTGGTGATGTCTGCCCTGAGTTTTCTTTCCTATCTCTATATAACTCGCTACCTCTTGCCACCAGATTTAGATGGACATGGCGGCGAAGAAGGAACTCAGACTTCATCAAAAGTTTCGTTCAAAGGCAAAGAGGCAATGATTTTATGGGGAATTGGCATTGGTCTTATTTGTGCCCTTGTTCCCGAAGGTGGCGCATACGACTGGAGTGGAATTCTTTTGCAAGATCATATGAATATTGGTAAGGGCTCCAATGCAGCAGCAGGGGTTGTATTTTCTTTAGCAATGATTGTCAGCCGGTTACTTGGCGATAAGTTTTTTGAATTATGGGGACATGTAAATACAGTCAAATATGGCGCAATTTTTGGTGGCGGAATATGGGGTCTCTCCATTGTTATAGGTATTCCTTTAGCGCAGTCACATCAGATGCTTAGTCTTGTCATTGTTTGTATCGGTTTTGGTGCTGCTGGATTTGGGATAGGACCCTTCTTTCCAGCATTTAATTTAGCTGCAGCCTCTATTCCTGGAGTTGCCCCATCTGTTGGATTGGCTCGCATCGGAATGATTGCGATGGCATCATATTTTGCTGGTCCAACACTTATCGGTGGCCTTGCAGAACTGACTTCATTACCAATCGCTTTTGCTTTTCCAGTGCTCTTGATGATGGGTGCCGCCCTTCAAACAAGATTTATCAAAGTAAATAGGCTCAGTACCGAGAAATAAGCAATGATGAGTTAGCGTTGCCCACTATGAGCGCGACTTATAGTCAAGAAGAATTAACCACAATCGGAAATCGGGCACGCAACGCCGCATGGGCGACTTTTGGAATCATGGGTTTGGTTTCAATGGGCTGGGTTGCTCGAGTCCCTGAGATAAAAGATATTGTCAATCTCAATAATGGTCAGTTTGGCCTGGTCCTAGTCTCTGGAACTATCGGTGCGCTCTTTGGTGCGCAGTTATCAGGAAGATTGATTCACACATTTGGATCTCGTCGAGTAATTTCTGTTGCGATATTTGTAATGCCTCTGGGACTCATTGGAATAGGACTTGCGCAGACAACTCCATATTTAGTTTTCTCACTTTTTGTGATGGGTTTTGGATATTCGAGTATGGATATTTCAGTCAATACTCAGGCAGCTGTTATTGAAAAAATTGTGAAGCGCCGTTGGATGTCTACTTTTCATGCACTCTGGAGCGTTGGCGCATTTAGTGCTGCTCTCCTTGGCGGAGCAATTGCAAATTCTATAAGCCCTAAAACTCATCTAGTTGCGCTCGGTATTATTTCTATGATTGCCTACATTCCAGGTGCAATTTTTCTATTACCTCCAGATTTAGATGAGCACGACGGGGGAGAAGAAGAGACAGAAGCAAAGATTCCATTGTTTAGTACTTCAGTTTTACCTTTGTGGGGCATGGGAATTGCAATGCTCAGTGGTTTAGTGGCTGAAGGTGCTGCAAGTGACTGGGGTGGAATTTTATTGCGTGACAGTATGGGAATTGAGAAAGGTTTGAATGCCACAGCATTTGGTTGTTTTGCGCTAGCAATGATCGTTAGCCGTTTCCTTGGTGACAAAATGCTTCACCGCTTTGGCCCACTGCGCACAGTCAAAATTGGTGGCTATGTAGGGGGGATCGGTTGGGCTATTGCAATTCTTATTGCTGTGCCGCTCTCAGAATCGCATCAACTTTTATCACTCATCATTATTGATATCGGCTTCGCTCTTGCTGGCTTTGGCCTTGGGCCAATGTTTCCTGCGATTATTTTGGCAGCATCGCAAGCTCCCGGTATTGCATCCTCAGTTGCAATGGCACGTGTTGGCGTAATTGGAATGATGGGATTCTTTATTGGGCCGACAATCACTGGTGGCCTTGCAGAGTTGTTTACATTGCCTGTCGCGATATTGTTCCCAGCAATTTGCCTTACCTTTGCTGGGTATATGTCACGTTCTTTACGCAATGCTCGCTAAGCAATTACCCATGTTTGAACAATTGTAAAGAGTGATATTGCATAGAGTAAGCCTGCAAAGGATTGTCGCATCAAAAGTGGATTAGAAAGTTGACCCATTCGAGAGGCAAGAGCGGCTACAACAACTGCTGAAAGTGAGATCAGAATTGGCAAGTGCCAAGAGATTTCTGACCAAAGTGCATAGTGTCCAAAGAATGCAGTGAGTGTATTGAGAGCAATAATAAATAGTGATGTGCCTGCTGCTTTATTAGGCGTGTTATTGAAAAAGAGAATCAATACTGGGATGGCCAGGAAGCCCCCACCGATTCCAAAGAGTCCAGTGATGAGCCCAATAGTTAATGACATCGTGATGAGTGCAATTGCAGGTATTTTTTTCTCACCACCACCAATTGGCTTGAAGAGCATAGATGTTGCTGCTGCGATAAGGACTAAGGCAAAACCAGTTGTAATAAATGAATTGGGTAGGCGATGCGCCACCCATGAACCACCAAGGTTTGTCACCAAGCCAAGTGACCAGATAACGAGTGCTTCCTTTATGAGTACATCTTTACTTCGAAATTTAGAGATGAGCCCCGAAACGGCAGCACTAAAAACTATTGCTAGAGCAGCAGTTGTTGCATGCGCGGGGGAAAAGTTGAATCCGTAGATAAGAATTGGCACAGAAAGCATTGCACCACCAGCGCCGATGAAGCCAAGTACAGCGCCAATGAATCCTCCTGCAATGAGTGCGCCGAGAATTTCCATATACGCATAATGACAGAAAAGGACCCCGGGTTTTACCCCGAAGCCCTTTTACTAACTAGTTTTTTAGAGGCTAAAGAAAGCAGAAGTAATGCTTGGACCGAAGTCTGCTCCGCTACCTACGAGAACAAAGATGATTAGTGCCGCGCCAGCAAGGGATAGATCCTTGAAGAATCCAATTGATTCATTTTGCTTAGCTGTTGCGTCAGTCTCTTTCCAGAATGCATGCATTAGAAATGCTGTTGGGATCAAGAAGATTGCAATAAGAAGTGCGCCAAGGTCGGCATAGACTCCGAGTGCAATATAGAGACCACCAATAAGAATCATCAATCCTGAAACTACAACACCGAGCTTTGCAGCAGGAACTTTCTTATATTTTGCATATCCAGTCATTGCCTCAATCTTTGTAAGGTGCATGATTCCTGAATTGATAAAGATTGCCGCGAAGAGAATGCGTGCGATTACGAGTACTACGTCCATGGGACTCCTTATTGATTTTTCTACGAATGGAACTAACTCAAGGAGAGTAAAGCAAGATAGTTGAAATTTCAACTACATTCGATGCCTTTCAAAGGCCACTTTCACCTCGCACCAGGGAGCCAGCGCTGATCCATGAGCGAGGCCTTGCGCCTGTCAGCCCTGGGGGTTATCTTTCGAACATCTGTTCGAATATCCACAGCTTAGCGAAAGGCTCCACCGAAATGTCAGTGCCGCAACCCGTTACACAGATTACGAAAGCCCTCGATGTAACCAGTGAGGGAGCAACTCCTATTGAATTTACTTTCAAGGGCCGTCGCTTTCGTATCCACGCAATCTTGTCGCGCTGGTGTGAAGCGGGTGGCTGGTGGAATCACGTCAGCGATGGAAAGTATCGCCCAGATGATCAAGCGCGCTCGCTGTGGCGAGTAGAGGCGGCGCCTATTGGCGCACTGACAACCTTTGAACTCGAGCGCGATGAAGTAAGCGGTCAGTGGATCATTAGAAATCTGTAATGAGTTTTATACATCTCAATGTTGCCAGTGGGTATTCACTCAAATACGGCACAACGCAACCACGCGATCTTGTTGCACGCGCTGCTGAATTTGAAATGCCGGCGCTCGCACTTACCGATCGTGATGGCTTAGCGGGAGCGATTCGTTTTGCTCAAAGTTGTATGGAATATGGCATTGCACCCATTATCGGAATCAACTGTGCAATTGATTTAGGCGATTCTGTAAAAGAGTTACCTCGAATCACACTTCTTGCACACAGCGATGGGGGATGGCGCTCGCTATGTCGCTTGCTGACATCTCTACATATGGATTCTGATAACCGCAAAGTCGTATTGACCCTTGAACTATTACAAAAATATAACCAGTACAGCACCAATGTCTACGCTCTCCATGGCCCGCAATCACCACTAGCTAGCGCTATTGCAGAGCACCGCTTCGATGTAGCTTTTAGTATTTTCAATAAAACACGTGACCTCTTTGCAGATAATGCAATTGAATGCGTATCTCACCTTGTTGCGGGCTCTGGACCGCGATCTACTGTATTTGCAGCGCGCAGCCTTATCTTTGCCCGCGATCACGATATCGATGCAGTCATTACCAACGCTGTACGTATGCGCAATCGAAGTGATGGCCCAGTAGCCGATATCCTTGATTGCGCTAGACAATTAGTGCCGCTGCATCAGCGCCATCTTGAACGGCGCAATGCTGAAGCATTTTTGAAATCGAGTGATGAAATGATTTCACTTGCTGGCGAAATTGCCAGGGCTGCGGGGGAGCGAACTCCGCGAGAATTATTAGCGACAACGCGCACATGGGCAGAACGTTCTTTGTTATCTCCTGCGCGAGATATTGGTTTAGGTGGAATTCATTTACCCGAACCCGAAGTTGTTGGCGCAACGTCAGCCCACGAGATGCGTTCTTTATTGCGTACCCGAAGTCTTGCGGGAATCAATTGGCGCTATAACGAGAGTGCATCAATAAATAAAGCCCGACAGCGTTTAGATGATGAATTAGCAACTGTTGCAACTCTTGGTTACGAGTCATATTTTCTCACCGTTGCCGATATTGCAGATATGGCGCGAGAACGCGGCATCAGAGTTGCAGCCCGTGGAAGTGGCGCGGGCTCACTGATCTGTCATCTCTTAGGAATTTCAGGAGTTGATCCTTTGCGGCATGGACTTTTGATGGAGCGTTTCTGCTCACCGCTGCGCGCAGCCCTACCCGATATTGATATCGATGTTGAATCTGATCGACGGCTAGAAATTTATGATTTAGTTTTCAAGCGCTATGGCGAAAGTTCTAGGTGTGCCACAGTGGCAATGGTCGATACATATCGTGCGCGCCATGCGATTCGCGATACAGGGGCAGCCCTTGGCCTTTCTGCGATGGAGATAGATCTGATTGCAAAATCAATGCCTCACGTGCGCGCTAAGAATATTTCGCAGGCATTAGAGAATTTACCTGAACTTCGAAAACTCAATCTTTCGGCCCCTCTTACGGCGATGACTATTTCACTCGCTGAAAAACTCGACGGTCTGCCACGCCATTTAGCAATGCATCCATGCGCCATCGTTTTATCCGATGCTGGTCTCTACGATCGAGTATCGGTACAGCGCAATGCAAGTGGTTATCCAATGGTGGAATTCGATAAAGATGATGTTGAAGCAATAGGACTACTCAAACTCGATATTTTGGGAGTTCGAATGCAATCGACAATTGCCTATGCACTCAAAGAGATAGAGCGGGTAGAAGAAAAATCTGTTGATATAGATTTAGTCCCACTCGATGACAGAGCAACATTTGAGTTGATTCAATCAACGCGCACCCTTGGAATTTTTCAAATTGAAAGCCCAGGACAACGCGAACTTGTTGGAAAACTTGCTCCAGCAACATTTACAGATTTGATTATCGATATCTCACTCTTTAGGCCAGGGCCAGTCAAGAGCGACATGATTACGCCATTTCTCAAAGCTAGACATGGCTGGGAGAGTGCGCGCATTATTCATCCTGATCTCTACGAGATTCTCAAGGAGACTGAAGGCGTTGTTGTCTTTCACGAACAGGTGATTGCAATCATTTCTGCGATGACAGGTATCTCCTTTGCGGCAGCTGATGAAAAACGGCGTGGAATGGGCGATCCTTCGCAGCAACAAGAGATTTGTGATTGGTTTTTCCCTGCAGCAACAGAGCGCGGATATCAGTTAGCAATCGTTACTGAGATCTGGGATGTACTGCGAGCTTTTGCATCCTTTGGTTTTTGTAAAGCGCATGCAGCAGCATTTGCGCTACCTACATATCAATCCGCTTGGCTCAAAACTCACCATCCTGCAGCATTTATTGCAGGCATTCTTACTCATGACCCAGGGATGTATCCCAAACGCTTGATACTCGATGAAGCGCGTCAAATGGGAATCACCCTTGCACC
>CAMBGL010000010.1 GCA_945866155.1 Bifidobacterium breve | reverse complement strand
GCGCGTACAACTTCAGCGCCCATACGACCCCGAGCGCCAAGGACTCCAACTTTAATCATTATTGCGCTCCTTTCGCCAAAACTTTCTCAAACTTTGACTCACTCTTGAATGGTCCTACAAGTGCAAGAGTAGGCGTTTTAGTCAGATACTCGCTGGCAATTGCTTTGATGTCTGCCTCATTTACGCGTGCGACTGAGGTAAGAATCTCATCGAAACTCATAATTGCGCCGTAGACAATTTCACTCTTACCGATTCGACTCATACGCGCACCGGAATCTTCTTGGCTCAAAACTAGTGAGCCGCGAACAGCGCCTTTAGCGCGTTCAATCTCTTCATGGCTCATTCCATTATCAGCAACATCGGCTAGGACTTCGCGAATAATTTCAACTACTTCAATTGCCTTAGATGGATTACATCCGGCATAGAAACCAATCTGACCAGAGCCTGCAAATTGTTGCGTGTATGCATAGACAGAATATGCAAGACCACGCTTTTCACGAATCTCTTGGAATAGGCGTGATGACATTCCACCACCTAGTGCTGCAGAGAGAACTCCCATTGCAAAGCGGCGATTATCCGAGCGCGTTACGCCTTCCATTCCATAGAACATATGTGCTTGTTCGCTAGGTCTATGAATGAGGCCAACGCTTCCCTGCTTAGCCCGCTTGATTGGTGTGTTCTCTCGTACAACTGGTGCACCTTGAACATCTAAGAAGTTATCTCGTGAGAGCGCTTCTTCAACCATTGCAACTACGCGCTTATGCTTGATATTTCCAGCAACAGATACGACGATATCTTGAGGAAGATACTTCTTCTTGTAATAGTTGAAAACACTTGCTCGCGTCATATTATTCATTGATTTGATTGTGCCAAGTATGGGACGGCCAAGGGCTGTATCGCCGTAATAGGTTTCAGCATAGAGATCGTGAACTAAGTCGCTGGGATCATCATCTCTTATGGCAATTTCTTCTAGAACTACTTTGCGCTCTGCATCAATATCAAGGGCTGTAATGATGGAGGATGTGATGAGATCAGAAACTACATCAACAGCCATAGGTAAATCTGTATCAATAACGCGTGCATAAAAGCAGGTGTATTCCTTGCTTGTAAATGCATTCATCTCGCCACCGACAGATTCGATAGCTGAAGAAATTTCTAGAGCGCTGCGACGTGTAGTTCCTTTGAACAATAAATGTTCTAGAAAATGAGAAGCCCCAGCAGTTGCCGGGGTTTCATCACGTGAACCAACGTTGACCCAGATACCAATCGCGGCGCTGCGTACCGAAGAAACTTCTTCAGTAACGATACGCAGACCGCTAGGTAAAACTGTGCGACGAACGCTCAATTATTTATTCTCCTGCTGCAGGAACGGTGCCATCTTCAAGAACTGGAACCAATGAAAGCTTGCCCTTAGGGTCAATCTCACCGATCTCAACTTGAATCTTGTCGCCGACCTTCATTACTTCTTCCAAGTTCTCAATGCGCTTTCCACCATGCATCTTGCGAATTTGCGAGACGTGGAGCAAGCCATCTTTACCTGGCATCAATGAAATGAATGCACCAAATGCTGCAAGCTTGACGACGGTACCGAGGTAGCGTTCGCCAACTTCTGGCATTTGTGGATTAGCAATTGCATTGATCTGTGCACGTGCAGCCTCAGCCGATGGGCCATCAGTTGCACCAATATAGATAGTTCCATCATCTTCGATAGAAATTTCAGCGCCAGTCTCATCTTGAATCTGATTAATAATCTTTCCCTTAGGTCCGATTACTGCACCGATTTGATCGACTGGAATCTTTACAGAGATGATGCGAGGAGCAAATGGGCTCATCTCATCAGGTGTATCGATTGCTTCGTTCATTACATCAAGAATTGCGAGACGCGCCTCTTTCGCTTGGAGAAGTGCGCCAGCAAGTACTGATGCTGGGATTCCATCAAGCTTTGTATCGAGTTGAAGCGCAGTAACAAAGTCTTTTGTTCCAGCTACCTTGAAGTCCATATCACCGAATGCATCTTCTGCTCCCAAAATATCTGTGAGGGCAACATATTCAATCTTGCCATCGACAGTATCTGAGATAAGACCCATTGCAATACCTGCAACTGGTGCACGTAGTGGAACACCTGCATTGAGCATTGCCAATGTTGATGCACATACTGAACCCATTGAAGTTGATCCATTTGAACCAAGTGCTTCAGAGACCTGACGGATTGCGTAAGGGAACTCTTCGCGTGATGGAAGTACAGGAATCAATGCACGCTCTGCAAGTGCACCGTGGCCGATTTCGCGACGCTTTGGTGTACCAACACGACCCGTTTCACCAGTTGAATATGGTGGGAAGTTGTAGTTGTGCATATAACGCTTGTGATTTTCTGGATTGAGAGTATCTAGTTGCTGTTCCATCTTGAGCATGTTCAGAGTTGTGATTCCAAGAATCTGAGTCTCTCCACGTTCAAAGATTGCAGAACCGTGAACGCGAGGAATAACTTCTACCTCAGCAGATAGCGCACGAATATCGCGCAATCCACGTCCATCGATACGAATCTTGTCGCGCAATACACGCTGACGAACTAGCTTCTTAGTAAGTGAACGGAATGCCGCTGGCACTTCCTTCTCACGTCCTTCGAACATTGCAGATACTGATTCCTTTACAGAAGCGCTAATTGCATCAATCTTTGTTTCGCGCTCTTGCTTACCTGAAATAGTAAGTGCCTTTGCAAGATCATCCTTGCCAGCCTTTTCAACTGCTGCAAATACATCATCTTGGTAATCCAAGAAGACTGGGAATTCTGCAGTTGGCTTAGCGGCAACCTTTGCAAGCTTTGACTGTGCTTCGCAAAGAATCTTGATAAATGGCTTTGCAGCATCAAGTCCTTGTGCAACAACTTCCTCTGTAGGAGTTGGTTGTCCACCCTTGATGAGTTCGATTGTCTTTGCAGTTGCTTCTGCTTCAACCATCATGATTGCAACATCGTCAGCAGTTACGCGACCTGCAACAACCATATCGAAGACAGCATTTTCAACTTGTGAATGGTTTGGGAATGCAACCCATTGTCCTTCAATTAGCGCAACGCGAACGCCGCCGATTGGACCAGAGAATGGCAACCCTGCTAATTGTGTTGACATAGACGCGGCATTAATAGCAATGACGTCATACATGTGATCTGGGTCCAGTGCCATAACAGTTACGACAATCTGTACTTCGTTACGAAGTCCCTTTACGAATGATGGACGCAATGGACGGTCGATCAAACGACATGTCAAAATTGCATCTTCTGATGGACGACCTTCGCGACGGAAGAATGATCCTGGAATACGACCAACTGCATACATCTTCTCTTCAACATCTACTGTCAAAGGAAAGAAATCGAATTGATCTTTTGGAGTCTTTGAAGCAGTTGTTGCTGAGAAGATCATTGTTTGATCATCTAAATAAACTGCTGCTGCTCCTGCTGCTTGACGTGCGAGACGTCCTGTTTCAAAACGAATCTCTCGTTTTCCAAACTTTCCGTTATCGATAACGGCTACTGCGGTCTGAACCTCTTGACCCTCCATGGGTCGCTCCTTTTCTCAGCTACCCGCGCCGAGAGGACATATGAATCTTCGATCGAAGTTCACGGAACTTTTCTACTAAAGAAATCTCCGGAAACCACTACCGAGGACCATTGCCGTCGGCGGGTAGGTGTGTCTAATTAACGGCGAATGCCGAGTTTTTCAATAATCGCTCTGTAGCGATTAATATCTGTCTTTGCGAGGTACTGAAGAATTCGGCGACGTTGACCAACTAATAGCAATAGACCACGACGGTTGTGGTGATCATGTGGGTTTGTCTTCAAGTGCTCGGTAATATCTTCAATACGCTTTGAAAGCAAAGCAACCTGAGCTTCAGGGCTTCCTGTGTCGGTAGCTGAAGAACCGTACTTTGCAATGATTTCTTTCTTTACTTCTGGTGTTAGTGCCATATCTTATTCTCCTTAGTTACCGCCACGATGGTCTCCGGTTTGATACACGGAAACTCGCTTTCTCGTTGGACTGGGCAAGGTTACCAGCGCACCTACGAATAGGAGAAATCGAGGCTAGAGCTCCGTTAATTCACGCGCACGGGCGCAATCTTTTGCCATCTGTTCTAATAATGGATCGAGTCCATCAAATTTGAGAGTATCTCGAAGTCGCCAACCAAATTCGATTGTTGCCTTTTTGTCATATAAATCTAAATCAACTTGATCGATTGCATATGCCTCGACTTGTCTTGCGCGAACTCCTTCAAATGTTGGATTTGTTCCAATAGATATTGCTGCAGGCCAGCGATCAATACCAACGGTGAGCCAACCTGCATACACACCATCTGAAGGAATTGTTTGGCCTTCTAATTCACCTAAGTTTGCAGTGGGATAACCAATTTCGCGACCGCGTTTTTCTCCGTGTACTACAACACCATCGACGCGATGAGGGCGAGAAAGTAATTCACGAGCGACTTCTACTTTGCCTTCGATGAGATAGGTACGAATTCTTGTGGAGGAAATTTTCTGATCAACTTCATCAACGAGATCTAACGCTATTGCTTCAAAACCAAGTTCTTTGCCAGATTGTGTCAACGTTTCAATATTTCCGGCAGCTTTGTAGCCATAGGTGAAATCTTTTCCTACGACTACCTTCGTTGCCTCAAGTTGATCCACCAATACATTTTTCACAAAATCTTGAGGCGAAAGAGCAGCAAATTCCTTGGTGAATTTGATGACGGCAACTTGGTCGGCATTATGAATTTTGAGTAGTTCAACTCGATCCGCAAGTGTTGTGAGAAGTGATGGGGCTCGCTCTGGTGCGAAAACCGTGGTGGGATGTGGATCAAAAGTAAGGGCAATTATCTTTTCGCCATTGGCTAACTCTTTTGCGCGACCCAGAATCTCTTGATGGCCTCTGTGTACGCCATCAAATACTCCAATTACTACCAAAGTCATAGGAATGATTCTCTCAGAATTAATTCGCTGCCGCGAATACAGTTATCGGTTTAGCTCGCTCGTCGCGATTGGCTAGGAGTGCAATAAGTCGATTGTCTCCCGAGATTCCCGCAAATATTTCATCCGATGGGTTCGTACTTAGCGCTCTACCGAAAGAAAGTTCTAAAACTTCATCGAGTGCCAGATTTCTAACAGGAAATGTTTGCATAGCAAGGTCTACAAGTGCCAGCGGAGTGAATTGCCCATCTTTGAGTTGGGTAAGAGAGATTGACTGTGCAAGATCAAAGGCTCCTACTCGTGTTCGACGCAAAGCGCTGAGGTGGCCACCAACTCCTAATGCATCTCCGCAGTCGCGAGCAATGGCGCGGATATATGTTCCCGCTGAGCAGGTAACTTCAATATCTATCTGTATCTGCCCATCGATTCGAGCAATTCGCGAAATATCTAATTGTGTAATGGTAACTTGCCTGGAAGGGAGTTCAACTTTCTCGCCAGCTCGCACACGATCATATGCGCGCTCTCCATCAATTTTTACGGCAGAGACTGAACTTGGACGTTGCGCAATCGTGCCAATCATTGTTTTGAGATTTTCTCTAATCATTTCATCAGTGACAGAGCTTGTATCTGCCGTTGAAATAACTTCGCCTTCACGATCATCGGTAACAGTTGCAGCACCTAATACAACAGTTGCGATATAACTCTTGTCACCTTCAGTGATGTATTGCAACAATCGTGTTCCATTGCCAAAGCCAAGAACGAGAATGCCCGTTGCCATTGGATCGAGTGTGCCGGCATGGCCAACTTTTTTAGTGCCCAATACTCGGCGCGCAATTGCCACGCAATCATGGCTTGTCATTCCCGGCTCTTTATCTAGGACTAGGAAGCCTTCATTGTCCAAGGTTAGTCCTCGATTATTTTAGGAACTTTGTAAGGGTCTTCTCCCCCGGCATACGTTGCATCTTTACGTAATTGCGCAACCTCTGCATCGAGTTCGTGAACCTTACTGAGAAGAGAATCCAGCGCCAACGCACTCTCTGGCAATCCATCTTCAAAGAATGCAAGGGTTGGCGTGATGCGTGTGCCGAGTTCGCGACCAACAGCAGAGCGAATCAAACCTTTTGCACTTTCGAGAGCTGCAGCAGTCGCCTCGCGCTGCTCTAAATCTCCAAAGACAGTATAAAAAATTGATGCATTTTGTAAGTCGCCAGTAACTCGCGCGTCAGTGACAGTGATAAAACCAAGACGAGGATCTTTGATCTTCGTCTCAAGAATTTGTGCAACCACCACTTTGATGCGATCGGCAACTTTCAAAGAACGATGAGATTGGCCCACGATTTATGCTCGCTTCTTCTCTCGCATCTCGAATACCTGAATCGTGTCACCGATTTCAAGTTCCTTGATATTTCCTACGCCGATACCGCACTCAAATCCTTCTTTGACTTCAGTGGCATCATCTTTGAATCGCTTGAGCGAATCGATTGTGAGGTTATCAAGGATAAGTTCAGTTCCGCGAAGAATACGAGCCTTCGCATTTCTGCGAATGATTCCATCCTTGACGATAGATCCGGCAATGTTTCCAGCCTTTGACGATTTGAAGATCTCGCGAACTTCGGCATTTCCAAGGATTGCCTCTTCGTACTCTGGCTTGAGCAAGCCCTTGAGTGAGAGTTCGATCTCATCAATTGCTTGATAAATAACAGAGTAGAAGCGAACTTCAACGCCCTCTTGATCTGCATAAATTGCAGTCTGAGGTTCTGGCTTCACATTGAATCCGATTACAACTGCAGTTGATGCAGATGCCAAAGTGATATCGCTCTTAGTAATTGCACCAACACCACGGTGAATAACGCGAAGATCAACTTCTACGCCAACATCGAGTTGTATCAATGCATCTTCGAGTGCTTCAACAGATCCACTCACATCGCCCTTGAGAATAAGGTTGAGTGTGCTGATCTTGGATTGCTCCATAAAGTCTTCGAGTGAGACCTTCTTGCGTGCCTTAGCAAGTTGAGCATTACGCTCTGCTGCTTGACGCTTTTCAGCAATCTGGCGCGCTGTGCGATCTTCATCGGCAACTAAGAATGTATCTCCTGCACTTGGTACGGATGTGAAACCAAGTACTTGAACTGGACGCGATGGTCCTGCCTCAAGAACTGGTGCGCCATCTTCATCTAACATCGCACGAACGCGACCGAATGAACCGCCCGCAACAATCGGATCTCCAACTTTGAGAGTTCCACGTTGAACAAGAACAGTAGCAACTGGACCACGACCACGATCGAGGTGAGCTTCGATAGCAACACCGCGTGCTGAATCATCAGCAATTGCGCGAAGATCAATTGCAGCATCGGCTGTGAGAAGAATTGATTCAATAAGTGCATCAATACCAACGCCAGATTTTGCAGATACATTTACGAAGATTGTTTCTCCGCCGTACTCTTCTGCAACCAAGTTATATTCAGTCAATTGCTGACGAACCTTGTCTGGATTAGCGCCTTCTTTATCAACCTTATTCACTGCAACAACGATAGGAACATCTGCTGCTTGTGCGTGATTGAGTGCTTCAATTGTCTGAGGCATGATTCCATCATCAGCTGCAACAACTAGTACTGCGATATCGGTGACTTTGGCACCGCGAGCACGCATTGCTGTAAATGCTTCGTGACCTGGAGTATCAATAAATGTAATTGCGCGATTGAGGCCATTGTGATCGTGGTGAATTTGGTAGGCACCGATGTGCTGTGTAATTCCACCCGCTTCAGTCTTGAGGACCTCACTCTTGCGAATCGCATCCAAAAGGCTTGTCTTACCGTGATCAACGTGACCCATAACGGTGACAACTGGAGGACGAGCAACCAAAAGCTCTGGATCTAGTTCTGCAATTTCATTTGCAAGATCAATATCGAAATCTTGTAGAAGTTCACGATCTTCATCTTCTGGACTAACAATCTGGATGACATAACCCAATTGCGCACCAAGAATTTCAAATGTATCTGCATCAACAGATTGAGTAGCAGTAACCATTTCACCTAGGTGAAAAAGTGCTGCAACTAGCGCTGCTGGATCTGCATTAATTTTTTCGGCAAAATCTGCAAGAGATGAACCGCGACGCATACGAATTGCAGTAGTTCCATCACCGTGAGGAACAACTGCTCCACCGAGTTGTGGGGCTTGCATATTGTCGAATTCATCACGCAAAGCCTTTCTTGATTTTGGTTTGCGCTTACTACTCTTACTTGCATTCTTACCAAATGCTCCACCTGCACCACCACGTTGTGGTGGACGTCCACCACCTGGGCGAGATGCACCTGGTGCACCACCTGGTGCACTTGGACCTGAATTTTTATATGGACCGCTGCTAGTTGGTGCACCAGTTGATGAACCAGTACGTGGTGGAAAGTTTGAACCACTTGCAGGTGGGCGCGCACTAGGTGGACGCGCAGCAAAACCTGGACGAACAGATCCTGGACGAGCACCAGACATTCCTGGACGTGGACCACTTCCGGGAGCACCGCTTGGACGTTGTGGTGGACGTGGAACACTGCCACCAGTTGAAAATGGATTATTTCCTGCACGTGGTGGACGTGGAACACTGCCACCAGTTGAGAATGGATTATTTCCTGGACGCGCAGTTGGCGGCGTTGGAGTTGCACTTGGTTGCGCAGGCGCTACCGGTGCTGGTGGTGGAGTTTGTGGCATTGCGATCTGTGCAAGGCGCTCCGCTTTTTCTTCTTGCGCCGCCTTGAGTGCGACGATGTCGACACCGAGCTCTGCTGCTAATTCTGCTGCCTGTTCTGGAGTTACTTCACCTTTAGATTTTGCAGCGCTCTTTTTCGCAGCTGCCTTTTTGACAGGCTTCTTCTCTTCAACGGGTTTTGCATCGGGATACATCTCGATGAGTTTGCGCACTACTGGCGCTTCTACTGTCGATGATGCTGATCGGACGAATTCGCCCATTTCTTGGAGTTTTGCAAGAACAACCTTGCTCTCCATACCGAGTTGTTTTGCCAGCTCATGTACGCGGACCTTTGACACATTTCTCCTGTCTTGGCCCGCATTTCTTATTAGATGCGAGCCTTAGTTGTACGACCTCATAGTTCTAACGAGCTCATTTGAGTTTCATATCTTTCGCATCCTTTTTTAATGTTTCACTTATTATCGAGGAGATTTATAAGTTCTGATACATCTGGCGCACTCGTTTGCTTGAAAGCAAATTTGAACGAACCTCTTTGTATCGCACTCTCTACACAATCTCGATGGAGCCAAGCACCCCGACCTGGGGCGCCTCCTTTGACATCTGGAATTACTTTTCCATCAACCAAAGTCAGGCGAATCAGTGCAGATGAATCCTCGCTCTTTCGACAGACAATGCATGTTCGTATCGGCTTGATACTCACCGCGTAGTCGCCTCTTCACTCGAATCCAATAGGGAAACCTTACCGCCTGCCCTGCAGAAACCCCTAAATTACGTTGGGATTGCAGGGTTGTCAGGATGGATATCGATGCGCCATCCAGTAAGACGCGCAGCAAGTCGAGCATTCTGCCCATCTTTTCCGATTGCTAATGAGAGTTGATAATCAGGAACTGTGACCTTTGCAGAGCGTGTCATGAGATCAACAATTTCAACTTTAGAAACTTTGGCTGGCGATAGAGCTTGTGCAACGAACTCTGCAGGATCTTCTGACCAATCTACGATATCAATTTTCTCACCATGTAATTCATTAGCAACTGCTTGCGAACGAGAACCCATAGGACCAATCAATGAACCTTTAGCGCTTACTCCTGCGCGATGTGTTCGCACGGCAATCTTTGTGCGCTGACCCGCTTCTCGAGCAACAGCCATAATTTCCACAATACGATCTTTAATCTCAGGTACTTCAAATTCAAAAAGCTGCTTTACAAGTGCTGGATGACTTCGAGAGAGCATAATCTCGGGCCCCTTGAGTCCTTGTTTTACTTCAACGACAAAACATTTGATTCGATCGACATGATTATGAATTTCGCCAGGTACTTGTTCTTGCGGTGGGATTCGACCTTCCACACGACCAAGATTGACGTGAATCATCTTTGGATCGCGACCCTGTTGAACGACTCCTGAAATAACGTCGCCCACAGAGGCTGAAAATTCGCCAACAATTTCAGCATCATTTGTTGCACGCATTTTGAGTTTGATTGTCTTGCGCACGATTGAAGTTACTGTGCGATCAAAACCTTCTAGTTCATCGAAATCTTCGCCATTTCGATTACCCTCTTCATCAAAAGTTGGATAAATGATTTTGATCTCGCCAGTCTCTTTATCAAGACGAGCCCATGCTTGGCGCTTTGGTTCTGGTGTTTCTTTATATGCTTCAATTATTGCAAGTTCAATCTCATGAATAAGTGCTTCAAGTGGAATTGCTTTTGCTTGCGTAAGTTCGTGAAGTGCTGCCATATCTACACTCATAAAAGTTCACCTTTGCGATTGAACTCGACTTCAACGACTGCACGCTTCATATCGGCAAATGCAACTACGTGAGTCTTCTCGCGACCCTTGATATTTTCAATCAGTATGGCATTTTCTTCGTCATACTCTTTCAATCGCCCGATGAGTTCTGTTCCATCGCTATAAATCACCTTGATAAGTCTTGTGAGATTTTTCTTCCAGTGACGCTCTTGAGTTAGGGGTCGATCCAAGCCAGGTGAGGATACTTCAAGAGTAAATTCGGTATCCCCCATGAAAGTTGCTTCATCGAGTAGCTCAGAGATAGCGCGAGAAATCTCTGTGACTTGATCTAAATTTAGTGGAGATGTGCCATCAATAATGCATGTAATGATTTGATGGTTTCCAGGATTAGCGATTTGAACTTCTTCTAGAAAGAATCCTGCGCTAGTAACAGCAGGGGCTATGAGCTCGGTTATTGAACTTTGTACAGTCATAATTATTTATCTTTCTATTAAGTTGTGAGGTAATTGTAACTACAAACTTGCGAAAGTATCAATTCCTACCTTGATGATTAGCGCCATAGTCACCAGCAAGAAGACTTTACGAACAAGTGTTGAGCCACCTTTGATTGCTAGACGAGAGCCGACAATGGCGCCCGTTACATTAGATGCAGCCATCAAGAGTCCTAATTTCCAGAGAATCATACCGTTTAGTCCAAAAATTATTATTGCTCCAACATTTGTAGAGACATTTACAATTTTTGCAATTGCAGAAGCACTAATAAATGCATAGCCAAGGGTTGCCACGAGTATGAGCATAAGAAAGGAGCCGGTACCTGGTCCAAAAATTCCATCATAGAAACCTATGATCACGCCAGCTACCATTGCAATCTGATTGTGCTTCTTTGGAGCATGGCGCAAGATTTCAACTTTTCCAAGATCGGGTTTGCGCCATGTGTAAATTGCAACTGCGATAAGAAGAATAAGAACAATCGGGCGCATTGCATCAGTTGGAAGTTTCGATGCAAGTAAGGCACCTGCCATCGATCCGATAAATGCAGGGATTGCCATTGCGAGGAGTGCCTTGGGATCTGGTTTTATTTGGCGTCGATAGAGAGCCGCTGCAGTTGTTGTTCCAAAGACAGATGCAAACTTATTTGTTCCAAGCACGGTAACTGTTTCACTCTTTGGCAGGCCAATGAGTAGTGCGGGAAGTTGGATGAGTCCCCCACCGCCTGCTATTGAATCGATGAATCCTGCAAAAAATGAAGCAATTACAAGAAAGAGGATTGTTGTAAGCGTTATATCGAAGAGCATTATTTAGGAGAGAAGAGCAACGATCGCAGCAACTGCTGCTTCGACTTTTACTTCACTCTTATCACCGCTGCGGCGAACTCGAATTTCAACATTTCCCTCAGCGAGTGCCTTACCAACTACAACAATGATTGGGTTTCCAATGAGTTCGGCATCTTTGAACTTCACTCCAGGGCTAGCATCGCGACGATCATCGAGCATGACAGTTATTGATTTCGCCTCAAGTTCAAGAGCAATTTTTTCTGCAGTATCAAAGGGAAGATCTTCTTTACCTGTTGCCACGATATGAACTTTTGCTGGTGCAACCTCAATTGGCCAAGAAAGCCCAATCTCATCATGTGTCTGCTCGGCAATGGCAGCAACTGCTCGAGAGACACCAATTCCATATGAACCCATGGTGACAACTTGCGACTTTCCATCTTTATCTAAAACAGTGAGATTGAGTGCTTTTGCATACTTGCGACCAAGTTGGAAAATATGACCAATTTCAATTGCTCTATCGATAATTACTGGTGTTTGACACTCTGGGCAAGCATCGCCTTTTTTGATCTCTGCTGCTTCAACATATGCAGTGACAGTAAAGTCACGCCCGTTGACAACATTGCGCGCATGCTTATTTCTAATATTTGCACCCGTTACCCATGATGTGCCAACTGCAACACGAGGATCCGCATAGACAGTGATTCCTAATTTAGCTGCATCTTGTGGTCCGATATATCCCTTGACTAAACCTTTGAATTTTCCGAAATCTTCTTCTTCAAAAATTCTTAGTTCACTCACTCCAGGCAAGTTTGCTTGCAAGCGCTTGAGATCAACTTCTCGATCTCCTGGGACCAAGACTGAGATTGCTTTCTCATCTGCCATCAGCATCACATTTTTTAGCGTGCTTGCACCTGTGTATCCACCACTGAAGCGCTCATTGAGCAGAGCAACAAGTGAATCAATAGTTGGAGTATTTGGAGTATCCATAACTTCCATCGCATCAACTTTTGAACTATCTGCTGGTGCGACCTTTGTAACCATTGCTTCCACATTGGCGGCGTAACCACACTTTTCGCAGAGAACATATGTATCTTCACCCGTGCTGCACGGAGCTAAAAATTCCTCAGAGCTAGATCCACCCATTGCTCCTGCAACCGCGCTAACAATGTTGTACTTCATTCCTAAACGATCAAAAGTCTTTATATAAGCCGCACGATGCTTTTGGTATGACTCCACTAAGCCTTCATCGGTGAGGTCGAAGGAGTATGAATCCTTCATTACAAATTCGCGACCTCGGATGATTCCACTTCGCGGACGAGTCTCGTCGCGATATTTTGTTTGGATTTGATAGAGAGAAAGTGGCAAATCTTTATAAGAGGAATACTCGCCCTTGACCATGAGAGTAAACATCTCTTCGTGCGTAGGTCCTAATAAATAATCTCCACCTTTTCGATCTTGAAGGCGAAATAGATCAGGACCATATTCATCCCAACGATTTGTCTGTTCGTATGGCTCTTTTGGAAGCATTGCTGGGAAGTGGACTTCCTGAAAACCTGCTTTATCCATTTCTTCGCGAACAATTCGCTCAATATTTCGAAGAGTGATGTAACCAAGTGGCAACCATGAATAAATCCCTGCAGCAATTCGACGAATATAACCAGCGCGCACAAGTAAGCGATGACTTGCTACTTCGGCATCTGCAGGATCATCACGCAACGTACGCAAAAATAGCGTGGACATTCTCAACATGGTGAGAGCCTATCGAATATCAACAGTTGGTTGCCCTGAAGCAACGCCTGCGGCTTCCATTTCTTCGGCCAATCTCATTGCTTCTTCGATAAGTGTTTCAACAATTTGGGCTTCAGGTACAGTCTTTATAACTTCACCCTTTACAAATATCTGACCTTTTCCATTTCCAGATGCAACTCCAAGATCTGCTTCGCGAGCCTCACCTGGACCATTTACTACGCAACCCATAACTGCAACGCGCAATGGAACAGTCATTCCTTGCAGACCAGCCTGAACTTTTTCAGCCAATGAATAGACATCTACTTGTGCACGACCGCATGATGGGCAAGAAACAATTTCAAGTTTACGTTGGCGTAAATTGAGAGATTCGAGAATCGACATTCCAACTTTTACTTCTTCTACTGGAGGAGCAGAAAGTGAAACACGAATTGTGTCGCCAATTCCCTCTGCAAGAAGAATTGCAAATGCTGTTGCAGATTTGATTGTGCCTTGGAAAATTGGTCCAGCCTCAGTTACACCTAAGTGCAACGGGTAATCACATTGCGCCGCAAGTAAGCGATATGCCTTCACCATAGTTACAGGATCATGATGCTTTACTGAAATCTTAATATCGCTAAATCCATGTTCTTCAAAGAGAGATGCTTCCCAAAGAGCAGATTCTGCAAGTGCTTCAGGTGTTGCCTTTCCATATTTTGCAAGAAGTCGTGGATCTAATGAACCTGCATTGACACCAATACGAATCGGAATTCCTGCATCCCCTGCTGCCTTTGCAACCTCTTTTACTTTGTCATCAAATTGCTTGATATTTCCTGGATTTACACGAACCGCTGCACATCCTGCATCGATAGCCGCAAAAATGTATTTCGGTTGAAAATGAATATCGGCAATAACTGGAATCTGTGACTTCTTTGCAATCTGAGCCAGTGCATCTGCATCATCTTGACTTGGTACTGCGACACGAACGATCTGGCATCCTGAAGCGGTTAGTTCAGCAATTTGTTGCAGTGTTGCATTGACATCGGATGTCAGCGTTGTGCACATAGATTGAACACTTACTGGCGAATCACTTCCTACGCCAACTCCTCCAACATTGAGTTGTCTGGTTTTGCGACGAGGCGCAAGGGTTGGTGGAGGTGCTGAGGGAATTCCAAGATCAACCATGGCTCTATTCTGCCTTATAGATTGAGTTCGTGCTAAAGATTGAGAATAACTGGATTGACGATATCGGCAATGAGTAGAAGCAGAGTGAGCGCTGCAAGAAGCACGAAGACAACCATCGTTACTGGGGTGAGAATAGTTACATCTATCGCTGGCGGTCTTGGGCGGCCTCGAAGGCGAGCAAAGAATGTGCGAATCTCATCAGCGATTGCCACCGCCATATGACCACCATCGAGTGGAAGCAATGGCAATAGATTGAAAATTCCAACGAAAATATTAAGGCTCGCAATAATCAAAATAAATGTGGCAAATCGCTCTGCAGGTGAGAGCTTCTCACTTCCGACTGCTTGACCCGAAGCGCGTGCAACACCAACAACTCCAACTAAGCCATTAGCATCGCGCTCTTCATTGCCAACACTTTGGCCCCACAACGCTGGAATCTTGGAAGGTAATTGCCCGAGTGATTTCACGCTTTGAACAATAAAATCACGAGTTACGATTGCAGAACTTTTGAAAGCAGTTATCGGGTTGGTTCGCTTGAGGCCAACATCATTGATGATTCCGAGGATCCAGCGTGGCTTTCCATCTACTTGTTCAAGAGTTGGTGTTGCAATAATTGAGAGTGTCTCAACGCCACGTTTGATCTCGAGTGAGAGCGTCTTTCCTTCCGAATTTCGGATTGCCTTGACATCGTTATACCAATCTTTGACCTTTACGCCATTGATGGATAGAACTTCATCTCCGACCTTCAAGCCTGCCGCCGCCGCGCCAGAGTTTGGTGATACCTGACTAATAGTTGGAAGAAGTTGATTGACTCCCACGCCTGCAAAAAGGATAAAAATTAGTATGTATCCCAATACAAAATGAAGAAATGAACCAGCACCGAGAACTATAAGTTTGCGACCAGATGATGCGCGGTAGAAAGCGCGATCTTCTTCGCCAACCGGCATTACATCTGTTGGAATCATGCCCTCGATTTTGCAATAACCACCTGCTGGAATTGCCTTCAATCCAAATTCAGTTTCGCCACGCCGTGTTGACCAGATACGAGTACCAAAACCTAAGAAGAATTCACTTACTTTCATTCCATAGCGTTTAGCGGTGAGGTAATGGCCTGCCTCATGAATCATTACTGAAAAGAGCAGTGCAAAGATGAAAGCGAGTATTCCTAATATCTGCATTACACAACCATTTCCTTGATAATCGAATCAGCCATTACTCGAGCATTATTCTCGATAGCACTGACATCGTTGATATCTCGAAGACTCTGGCTATCAGAAGCAAACTTGTGCACTACCTTTTCCACACCTTTGATAATAGAGGTGAATGCAATTTTTCGTGCAAGAAAAGCTGCGACAAAACTTTCATTTGCGGCATTGAATATCGCAGGCATCGATCCCCCAGCATCTCCACAACTGCGTGCCAGCGAAATTGCAGGAAAACGTGCTATATCAATGGGAGAAAAATTCCAAGAATGATTCTGCATCCAATCAATCGGCGCTGTTGCCTTTGCAACTCTCTGCGGCCAATTGATGGCATATGCAATCGGACCCTTCATATTTGGTGGACTTGCTTGAGCAATTGTTGAACCATCAATGTATTCAACCATTGAGTGAATCACTGATTGTGGATGTATGACTGCATCTATTCGCGAATATGGCAGGCCAAAAAGATAATGTGCTTCAATTATTTCTAATCCCTTGTTGACAAGAGTCGCTGAATTTATTGTTACAACTGGACCCATTAACCATGTTGGGTGGGCAAGAGCATCTTCGACTGTTACCGAACTCAAATCTGCGCGCTCACGAAATGGTCCACCACTTGCCGTGAGAACTAGTCGCGAGACTTCCTCTTTCTTGCCAGCCATCATAGATTGCCAGATAGCGGAGTGCTCGGAATCAACTGGAATAAGTTGATCAGGTTTAGCTAATTTCATTACCAATTCGCCGCCTGCAACAAGTGATTCCTTATTGGCAAGTGCAACTCGATTTCCTGCTTTGAGCGCCGACAAAGTTGGACCAAGTCCAATTGATCCAGTTATTGCATTGAGCACGACATCGCATGTAATTGCCGCAATCTCTGTTGATGCTTCTGGGCCATCGATAATGCTGACATTAGGAAGCGCGTCACGAATTACATCAGCATTAGTTGTTACGCCAACTATCGAGACACCAAATTTTTTAGCTTGATCAATAATTACAGATGGATTCTTTCCTGTGCTTGTGATTGCAACAACTCGAAAGAGAGTTGGGTTTGCTTCAACTATTTCAAGTGCCTGAACGCCAATAGAGCCCGTTGAACCAAGAATTACAATCTCGCGCATATGAATTTATCTATCAAGAAGATTCTGAGTTGGGTTATATGACGTACCTGATCGTCGCTTTGCGATAGCACTGAGTGCTTCTAGCACAACACGATTTGCAAGAATGGCTGTGATATCAGCAGTATCAAATGCTGGTGCAACTTCAACAATATCGATTCCGACAATCGGTAACTCAAGACAGATTCTGCGTACCGCTTCGAGTAATTCACGACTCGTCATTCCACCAGGTTCTGGCGTGCCAGTTCCTGGTGCCATTCCTGGGTCAACAACATCGATATCGACAGAGAGAAATACGCCATCACATTCATTTGTCAGTGTTGCAAAAGATTCATCCAAAACTTTATTGAGTCCGCGATGGTGGATCTCTGTCATCTCATATGAGCGCATACCTTGATCGCGCATCCATGCAAGAGTTGTGTTATCTGGCCAATATCCGCGAAGGCCAAGTTGTAAGAATCGATCGCCACGAACAAATCCGCCGTCAATCAATCGGCGCATTGGTGTGCCATGACCAACGAGTGCGCCCCACTGATCTTCACCGGTATCGGCGTGTGCATCAAAGTGGACCATCGAAATTTTGCCTAGTCCTCGATGGCGCGCAATTCCTGCGACATCTGCAGATGCAATCGAATGATCTCCACCGAGAATGACAGGAATTTTTCCTGCGCGAGAAATCTTTTCAGTTGCCTTCGCAAGTACTTCAAGAGATGCGACAAGGTCTCCCCCTGGCATCAATAAATCTCCCGCATCGACTACTTTCAAATCTTTCAAACCATCTGTGCGCAATGCCAAATGTGGGCGTTGCCCATCGTGTGGCAGATAATCACCACCGCGAATTGCTTGCGGGCCAAACTTTGCACCAGATCTATGTGATGTTCCGCTATCAATAGGAGCGCCAAGAATAATTACATCGGCATCGGCATATGTTGCAGGATCATCAAGATCGCAGGCAGGGATTCCAAGAAAGGTAAAACTTGGCCCATACATATTGCCGTGATTAGTCATGTTGCTAAGGATACGGGTAAAGATTTAGGAATCGAAACCTAAGCCTAGGGAATCTAGGAGTTTGAGCCAGAGATTACGTTTTCCATTATTTTCATCGGCACGATTGATTGACCACTGGGTCAAACGAATAAAAATAAATCTAAATGGCTCTGGAGGGAAAGGCATTGGCTTTTTTCTCACCATAGCTAAACGAGTGCGTTCGTTTTCATTACCATCTAAAAGATCGAGCATTACTTGTGCACCAAATCTAGTTGCACCGACACCTAAACCAGTAAAACCTAGAACGTAGGCAACGCGACCACGATATGCCTGACCCCAAAATGGTGAGAATCGAGAGCAGGTATCAATTGCCCCGCCCCAACCGTGTGTGAATTTGATTCCCCTGAGTTGAGGAAATGTATCTAGAAAATCGGCAGCTAGATGAGCATAAGTTTCTGAAGAAGTTTCATATTCTTGGCGAACTTTTCCGCGGAAATTATAAATAGCGTCATAACCGCCCCACAAAATTTCATTATCTTTCGTCATTCGGTAATAGTGGAATTGATTACCTGCCTCAGATAACCCTTCGCG
>CAMBGL010000009.1 GCA_945866155.1 Bifidobacterium breve | reverse complement strand
ACCATTGATTTACCAGCGGTTGCCTCTACTGCGCCAATTCGACTTGCATTGAAAATACCTGCAACAACGGCGAGCATTGAACAGATAATAAATGCAGACATGCGAATCTTTGCAACCTTGATTCCTGCACGACGCGCAGCTTCAGGATTTCCACCAACTGCATAGAGGTGGCGACCAAAGCGAGTGCGATCGAGAATCAAAGTACCAACAAAGAGAATTGTTATTGCAAATGGCATAACTATTGGAACACCACCAATTGCAACTGAGGAAAGGCTGCGATTTACATTCAATATTGCAACGCACCCAGCTCCTATTCCAGTCATTACTCCAAGTTTGATGAAGAGAAGAATGAGTGGTCGATTAGGCAAATTAGATTTCTTGCGACGCATACGGTCATAGAAATTTATAAGCAATGTGAGTACCAAGAATATGCTGAGCATTAGCCAACCAGCCCATGCAGGCATATTGTCATTCATAATTGCCTTGAGCTCTGGAACTTCAACGCGGTAGATACCACCATCGCCAAGGAGTGCTAGTTGCAAACCTTGGAATCCCAGGAACAGACCCAGAGTTACGACGAAGGATGGAACACCGACTTTGGCAACGAAGAAACCGATAAAGGAGCCGACTAAGAAACCGACTACGAAGCCAGCCAGAATTGATACACGCCAATCCCAGCCCGCCTTATTGGTGAGAATAATAAAGAAGGCCATTGAAAGTCCCGAAGTAACACCAGCAGAGAGATCAATTTCAGCAATCAAAATTACAAAGACGAGTGCCATCGAGAGCATCATCAGCGTTGCTGATTGAACCAAGAGGTTTGCAAAGTTGAGCTTTGTGAGGAAGTAGGGATTCAAACTTGCAAATAGCCCAGTAAGAAAAATAAGTGAGATGACAGATGGCAAAGCACCCATCTCGCCACTTTTTACGCGAACAAAGTAGTTCTTTACTTGATCGCGGATTGTGCCTTCGTGGCCGGAGCTAATTGTGGTTGTCGCTGTAGTTGTACTCATCGTTACGCCTGCTCCATGCTCTTAGTTCCGGTGATGTAACCAACTACATCAAGGTGATTTGTCTCTGTAGCCTTCAGGTGGGCAACCATCTTTCCTAAATACAAAACGCTGATGTCATCGCATACCTTGAAAACATCCTGCAAGTTGTGACTGATGATAATTACTGCAACACCAGAGTCGGCTAGACGGCGAACAAGATTGAGAACTTGTTCAGTCTGAGCAACACCGAGCGCTGCTGTTGGCTCGTCAAGAATGACAAGCTTGGCTTTACGCAGCACTGAACGAGCAATTGCTACTGTCTGGCGTTGTCCACCAGATAGCGAGGCAACCTTTTGACGTACTGATTTCACAGTACGAATTTTCAGGCCAGCAAGAGTTTGAGTTGCTTCATACTCCATATTGGTTTCATCAAGTGTGAAGCCATTCATCTCTTCGCGACCAAGAAACATGTTCTGCACGATGTCGAGGTTTTCACATAAGGCTAGATCCTGATAAACAACTTCAATCCCAAGTGCAGCAGCTTGACGCGCACTATTGAGATGTACTTCATTTCCTTCAAATTTAACAACACCAGAGTCGTATGACTGAACTCCAGCAAGGCCCTTTATCAACGTTGATTTTCCTGCGCCATTATCTCCAACGAGAGCAGTTACTCGACCTGCATACGCTTTAAAATTGATTCCTTGCAATACATCTACTGGCCCAAAACTCTTTATTACATTCTGGAGTTCGATGACGGGTGTGTCCATGGAGTGCCTCTCTCGGAGTTATTTCTTTTTATTTATAAATTCAGAAGTAAGTATGTCTTGCTTGAATCAGAGGGGGAAATTGCGAAAACCTTTGCGCCGACCAGATGGCCGGCGCAAAGGTTTATTCACGCATTTATATTATGCAACGCCGTACTTTGTACATGCTGCAGCTACTGCTGCTGTACAAATTTCTTCAGCCTTTGCATCTCCTGCAGCAACAACATCCTTGACCTGATCTGGGCCAACGAGTACTGGTGTTACTGCGATGTATGGAGTTCCATCAGCAAGAGTCTTATCTGCTGTTGGCTTCTCACCCTTGAGGAGTGCGATTGCCAAGTCAGATGCAGCTGTTGCTTCTAGTGTGAATGGCTTGTAGACAGTTGCTGTCTGCTTGCCAAGTAATACGTTTTGTAGACCAGCTACTGATGCATCTTGTCCTGAAACTGGAACAGTCTTCTTGTTCTTGTCCAAGATTGTGATGATGTTTGCTGCGTTGTTATCGTTTGGTGCAAGAACTGCATCGACCTTACCCTGAACAGCTGTGTAAGCCTGCTCGAATAGTGTTCCAGCCTTTGCTCCATCCCATGTTCCAGCCATTTCAAATACTGGCTTTACACCAGCTGCTGAAAGAACTGCTACAGCACCGTCATAGAACATCTTTGCGTTTCCATCAGATGGATCGCCTTGTCCGTAAATAACGCGAGCTGTTGTTGGATCAATACCCTTAGCTGCAAGGCCATCAAGAATTGATTGTCCTTCTAGTGCGCCAACTGTTTCGTTATCGAATGATACGTAGTAGTCAGCTCCTGCAATTGGACGGTCATAAGCAATAACAGGAATACCTGCTGCCTTTGCCTTCTCAGTTACCTGAACAGCTGCTCCTTGATGATCAACAAGAATCATCA
The DNA here is from genome assembly GCA_945866155.1 of Bifidobacterium breve. Classification (GTDB taxonomy): domain Bacteria; phylum Actinomycetota; class Actinomycetes; order Nanopelagicales; family Nanopelagicaceae; genus Planktophila. The sequence goes on along the minus strand of CAMBGL010000009.1, from coordinate 17,041 downwards.
CGCCGCAACCCTTGCTCATCATTTGCTCAGCAATTGTTGCGTACTTAGCTGTATCACCTTGTGCATTTTGAATATCTGTCTCGAAACCTGCACCTGTAAGTGCTGAATCAAGTGCTGGACGATCTCCAGTCTCCCAACGTGGTGAAGATTCTGCATCAGGAAGGATGATGCAAGCACGTGTGCTTCCGGCTTCTTCGCTCTTTGAGCAGCCAGTAAGTGCAATCGCGATAGCTGCAAATGCTGCAGTAATCGCTAAATGGCGCTTTGTCATATATTTATTACCTTTCGAAAGGTGGAAAACACCCTAGGCCGAATCTTTTCCGACCAAACAAGGAAGGTGTAACCATTGCGAAGGTTATGCCAGATGCTTGCAAAAGAGAATTTTTTATTGGGGATTTCCCCCTTTGCAACCTAACAATTAGGTAACGTTTAATGCCACGCTCACGGTAACCTTGGGCGCATGCCTTCGCAGATTGATGAGTTATCACGCGTAATAACCGAAGCTATCTCGCGTGCGATCGCATCTGGAGAGATTGAGGCGAGCCTGCCCGATACGGTTCCCCTAGAGCGTCCGAAGAATCGCGACCATGGAGATTACGCGACTTCCATTGCTCTTCAGCTGGCCAAAGCCGCGGGTAAAAACCCCCGAGATGTCGCACTCATTCTTCAAAGACTCATAGGCACCACACCTCTTATATCTGCAGTAGATATCGCCGGTCCTGGCTTTCTCAACTTCACATTGAATAGGGCAAGCCAAGCGAATTTGGTGAGCTCGATCATTGAAAGTGGCGCAACATATGGACAGGGCAACGCACTTGCAGGCGTGCGAATTAACCTCGAATTTATTAGTGCAAATCCGACTGGCCCACTGCATTTAGGCCACACACGATGGGCTGCCGTTGGTGATGCACTCGGTCGAGTACTAAGCGCCGCAGGGGCAGATGTATCGCGAGAGTTCTATGTCAATGATCGCGGAAATCAGATGGATCTCTTTGGGGCATCACTTGAAGCAGCAGCACTCGGCAAACCGATTCCTGAAGATGGTTACCAAGGAAATTACATTCTCGATCTTGCACAAGAAGTAGTTAGCACAAATGCTGGGATAAAGGATTTACCTGAACCGGCGCGACTTGTTGAATTTCGTGAGCGCGGTTATCAACTTCAACTGAGTCAACAAAAGAAAGTACTCGACACTTTTGGAACACACTTTGATACTTGGTTTTCAGAGCGCTCGCTCCATGATGCTGGATCCGTTGAACACGGTATTGATATTTTGCGCAAGCAAGGACATGTCTTTGAACTTGAAAATGCAACGTGGCTTCGTACAACTGATTTTGGTGACGATAAAGATCGCGTGCTCACAAAAAGTGATGGTTCACTTACATATTTCTCATCAGATACTGCCTATTACATCAATAAGCGCGAACGTGGCTTTGATATTTGTATATACATGCTTGGCGCCGACCATCATGGTTATGTAGGACGCCTCAAAGCAACTGCTGCATGTGCTGGTGATGATCCTGAGTACAACATCCATGTTCTCATCGGCCAGTTGGTTAAAATCATGGAAGGTGGCGAAGAGGTAAAACTCTCTAAGCGAGCCGGAACCATTATCACTTTAGAAGAATTAGTAGAAAAAGTTGGAGTAGATGCTGCTCGTTACACACTCATTCGCTATCCAGTAGAGACTCCTATGGTTATGGATTTGGATATTCTCACAAGGAATACAAATGAGAATCCTGTCTATTACGTTCAATATGCCCATGCTCGTATAGCTGGAGTTTTGCGCAATTGCGAAGAGTTGAAAATATCTATGAGTATCAAGGATTTCGATCCCGCACTTTTGACCCATGATCGCGAGAATGAATTGATTGCAACTCTTGCAGATTTCCCACGTATCGTTGAAGGCGCAGCCCAGCTTCGTGAACCACATCGCGTCGCTCGATACCTCGAAGAATTAGCAGGTGTGTATCACGGCTTCTACTCTGACTGCCGCGTATTGCCGTTGGGAGATGAGGCAGTAGCACCCATTCATACTGCACGCGCGTTGCTATGCATGGCTACTAAGCAAGTAGTAAAGAATGGTCTTACATTATTAGGCGTCAGCGCACCGGAGAGGATGTAGAAAATGAGTACATCACTGTGGCCTGCAGCGGTCGCTTTCAATAACGGAGTACTTCATTTTTCGGGAATCTCTGCACAGTCTCTAGCTAAAGATTTCGCAACACCTTCATTTTTCATTGATGAAGATGATTTCCGTGCGCGTGCAATGGGATGGAATAAAGCTCTCAATCAATCCTTTGGTAGCAATGCGGGAAACGTATATTACGCAGCAAAGGCATTTATCAGTGTTGAAGTTGCTCGCTGGATCGCAGATTGCGGAATTGGAATTGATGTTTGCACTGGCGGAGAACTCGCTGTGGCATTAGCGGGCGGAATTGATCCGCAAAAAATTGAAGTTCATGGAAATAATAAATCTGTCTCTGAAATCGAGCGAGCAGTTGAATCTGGCGTTGGCACCATTGTTATGGACTCACTCTTTGAAATCGAAAGAGTCGCAGCGGCTGCTCGTAAGTTTGGTAAGACCCAGCGAGTTCTGCTTCGTTTGACTCCTGGAATTGAGGCACATACACACGAATCAATTGCTACTGCCCATGAAGATGTGAAGTTTGGATTCTCAATTGCAAGCGGTGCGGCATGGAGCGCAATTCTTGAGGTACGTAAATATCCAGAAATTGACCTGCGCGGCTTTCACTCACATATCGGTTCACAGATTTTGAATATGGATTCTTTTGAAATTGCTGCAGATCGCCTCATTGGGTTGTTGGCTAAATTCCGCGATGAGTTTTCTGTCCAACTTCCCGAACTCGATCTTGGTGGGGGATATGGAATTGCATATTTGCCTGGTGATGTAGAACTTGAGGCAAGTGAAGTTCTACCGGCGCTTTATTCGCAAGTAAAGAAGGCCTGCGAAAATGGCAACCTGGATATTCCTAAAGTCTCAATTGAACCTGGGCGCGCAATTGTTGGACCAACAATGTTTACCTTATACGAGGTGGGAACCGTTAAGGATGTCACCTTGGAATCAGGAAAAAACCGTCGCTATATTTCTGTCGACGGGGGAATGAGCGACAACATTCGCCCATCACTTTATGGGGCAAAGTACACAACATCACTTGCAAATAGATCATCGAGTGCACCATTAGTTGATTCTCGATTAGTTGGTAAGCATTGTGAAACAGGAGATATTGTTATTCGCGATATCGAATTACCTAGCGATATCGCACCAGGGGATTTATTAGCTGTCCCTGCAACTGGGGCATATGGGCGCAGCATGGCCAGTAATTACAACCACATTCCACGACCGCCAGTAATTGCAGTAAAAGATGGAAAAGCACGTGTAATTCTGCGCAGAGAGAGTGAAGCCGATCTCCTCAATCTCGATATTTAACGCCGAATGCACCAGGTGTGAAAGAATCACCCCATGAGCGCAATCAAAAAAATCACAATCGGCATGCTCGGTTGCGGCACAGTTGGTGCTGAAGTTGCGCGTCTTTTGCTCTCGGATATTCCTGAACTCTCCACACGCTCTAGTGCACCTCTTGAACTAAAGAAGATTGCCGTGCGCAGCGGTGGATCGCGCAATGGAATTGATGCATCACTATTTACAACTGATCCGCTTTCAATCGTCAATGACCCAGCAATCGATATTGTGATTGAAGTTATGGGCGGAATCGAACCTGCACGCGAACTTATTTTGCAGGCCATAAAAAATGGAAAATCTGTAGTTACTGCGAATAAGAGTTTGCTTGCAACACATGGAGCCGACTTGTATGCAGCAGCCGATAAAGCAGGAGTAGATCTTTATTACGAAGCAGCTGTTGCTGGTGCGATTCCGATTATTCGCCCAATGCGCGAATCCTTAGCTGGTGACTACATCACACGCATAATGGGTATCGTCAATGGAACTACAAACTTTATTCTGACAAAAATGCACGAAGATGGTTTAGCTTTTAGTGAAGCACTCGCGCAATCCCAAGAGCTTGGTTATGCAGAGGCAGATCCAACTGCAGATATCGAAGGCTTTGATGCTGCCGCAAAAGCAGCAATCTTGGCAGGTCTGGCATTTCACACTCGCGTAACAGTTGATGAGGTCTATCGCGAAGGAATAACAAAGATTTCAGCAGCAGATGTTGCACTCGCTAAGTCAATGAACCATGTAATAAAGCTATTGGTAATTGGCGAACTCACACCTGAAGATGAAATTTCTGTACGCGTTCATCCAGTAATGCTTCCAAATAGCCATCCCCTTGCATCAGTTCGCGATGCATACAATGCCGTTTATCTAGAGGCTGAATCTGCCGGACAACTCATGTTCTACGGTCGCGGCGCAGGTGGTGGCCCAACAGCGAGTGCGGTACTTGGCGATGTTGTCGCAGTTGCACGACATATTGCTGATGATTCAATTGGACACCGCGAAAGTGACTATGCAGATCGCGAAATAGCACCATTTAGTGCAGCCCGCACAAAATTGATGATTCGTCTTCAGGTTGCAGATAAACCAGGTGTATTAGCAACAATTGCTCAAGCATTTGCAGCACAAGGTGTTTCAATTCAAACAGTGCGCCAAGGTGGAGCCGGAAATGATGCCGAACTTGTTGTTGTGACACACGCTGCCTCTGAAAAAGCACTAGGGGAGCTTGTGAAAGATTTATCTGCACTTGAAATTGTGCGCAAAGTTGAAAGTGTTATCCGAGTTGAAGGAGCGTCGTCCTAATGAAATCTCTATTCGGGAATAGAAAAGGCACTCATCAATGGCGCGGAGTCATTGAAGAGTATCGCCATCGTTTGCCTGTGAGTGCTAAAACTCCAGTGATCACACTTCGTGAAGGTGGAACTCCTCTTATTCTTGCTCAGCACTTATCTGAAATGCTTGGCAACGAAATCTGGTTGAAGTATGAAGGTACAAATCCAACTGGCTCATTCAAAGATCGCGGAATGACGATGGCTATTTCTAAGGCTGCAGAAGATGGTGCGAAAGCTGTCATCTGTGCCTCAACAGGAAACACATCAGCGAGTGCTGCGGCCTATGCAACAAAAGCCGGCATGGTTCCTGCTGTTCTTATCCCTGCTGGCAAAATTGCTATGGGTAAATTGGCACAGGCCGTAATTCATGGTGCAACAATTTTGCAGGTCAATGGCAACTTTGATGATTGCCTTACTTTGGCAAAAGAACTTTCTGAAAATTACCCAGTTGCTCTAGTGAACTCTCTCAATCCTTATCGAATTGATGGACAGAAGACTGGTGCATTTGAAGTTGTTGATTTCTTGGGTGATGCACCAGATCTGCATGTGTTGCCAGTGGGTAATGCAGGAAATATCACTGCTTATTGGCGCGGATACAAGGAATATCGCAAAGATGGACTTGCTCGCCAGTTGCCACAAATGTGGGGCTTTCAAGCTGCTGGTTCTGCGCCGATTGTAAAAGGCAAAATTGTAAAAAATCCTGACACGATTGCAACCGCAATTCGAATTGGTAATCCAGCATCATGGCAACAAGCAATCGATGCACGTGATTCATCAGGTGGTCTCATCGATTCAGTAACAGATAAAGAAATCTTGAGTGCATATCGCCTTGTTGCAGGAAAAGAAGGTGTATTTGTTGAGCCATCGAGTGCTGCTGGAATTGCGGGACTTATCAAATACAAAAAAGCTGGCAAGTTGCCACAAGGAAAGCGCATCGTTGTCACTGTTACTGGACATGGATTGAAAGATATTTCTTGGGCACTTGAAAGTGCTGCAAAGCCAAAGATCATTCCAGTAAAAGCCTCAATTGCGGCGAAAGCATTGGGATTGGCATAACAATGGCAAAGCCAACATATAGAGCCCAACCTGTTCAGGTACAAGTTCCTGCAACAAGTGCAAACTTAGGTCCAGGATTTGATTGCTTTGGATTAGCACTGGGAATGCACGATCGTTATGTTGCACAGATTCTCGATGAAGTTGCACTCGATATTGATATTTCAGGTGAAGGCGCCGGCGAACTTCCACGCAGTGATAAGAATTTATTAGTAAAAGCTATGTATAAAGGTTTTGAATATCTTGGTGGCAAGCCTCGAGGAATTGCAGTGCGCGCTCTCAATGTTATTCCGCATGGTCGCGGACTTGGATCTTCAGCCAGTGCCATAGTCGGTGGCCTCACTCTTGCTCGCTCACTTGTCTTGGGTGGCAATGAGCATATGAGCAATGATGCTTTGCTCAATCTTGCAACAGAGATGGAAGGCCATCCCGATAATGTCGCAGCGGCAATATATGGCGGGGCAACTATTGCTTGGCAAGAGATGCAACACGGCAAGAAAGTTGCACTTTCGATCAGTATGGAAGTAGATGCTCGCATTGGCGCAGTTGCATTTATTCCAACATCTGCAGTCTCAACATCTAAGGCGCGAAAGCATCTTCCAGAGGTAATTCCACATGCTGATGCTGTTGCAAACTCTGCGCATAGCGCGCTTATGGTCCATGCTCTTACACAACGACCAGACCTACTATTTACAGCTACAGAAGATTTCTTACATCAGCAATACCGACAAGATCTCATGCCAGCCTCTTTTACTTTGATGAGCAAACTTCGTAGCGCAGGTGTGCCAGCATTTATCTCTGGTGCAGGACCTGCTGTTCTTGTCTTACACACTGGTGGAGCAAGTGATATTGCCGAGATGGAACGCGCAGCAGGAGAGAAGTTTGTCGTTACTCCTCTTTCTATATCCCGAGCTGGAGCGAGCGTAATTACCGCCTAACTTGCCCATGCGCATTTATGGGTGCTAACCTTTACCTATCTGAACGGCCTCTTCTTAGGGCTCAATAAAGATTTCAGATAAATACAGCAACACAAACCAATCACTTGAGTTTTCCTTTAGGAAACCAAGCCAATCATGAAAAGAAACTAATGACCGAAACAGAAGCAGTACGTTCTAATAGTCCAGAGCTTTCCGCGATGACACTTCCTAAGTTGAAGGCAGTAGCTGCCCAACTTGGTATCGAAGGTGCCGCGAAGTTGAAAAAAGAGGGACTTGTAGAAGCAATTAGCGATCTTCAAGCAAAGAATCGCGAAGCAGCTAAAGCAGAACGCGAAGCACGCCGCGAAGCGCGCAATAATCGAAAGAAAGAAGCACCTGCAAAGAATTCAGCACCAGAAACTGATGACGAAGATGGCGATATCGAAAGCGATTCAAATTCCCGCCGTGATCGTGGCAGAGATCGTGGACGCGACCGCAATCGTGGACGCGACCGTGACCGCGGCCCACGCGAAGAACGTGAGCCAGTTATTTCAGAAGATGATGTCTTAGTTCCAGTAGGCGGGTTGCTCGACATTCTCGATAGCTACGCATTTATTCGTACAGCTGGATATCTTCCTGGTCCAAACGATGTTTATGTTTCATTGCAGCAGGTACGCCGTAACGGATTACGTAAAGGCGATGTAGTGACAGGACAAGTTCGCCAACCACGTGAAGGTGAGCGCAAAGAGAAGTTCAACGCACTTATTACTTTAGAGACAGTCAATGGAGCAACTCCTGAAGAGTCACGCAATCGCGTTGAATTTTCAAAGTTGGTTCCTCTCTACCCACAAGAGCGTTTACGTCTTGAGACAGAGCCAAACATTTTGACTACACGTGTAATTGACCTTATTTCACCAATCGGTAAAGGTCAGCGCGGACTTATTGTTTCACCACCTAAGGCTGGTAAGACAATGGTTTTACAAGCAATTGCGAATGCGATCACAACAAATAATCCAGAGTGTCACTTGATGGTTGTTCTAGTAGATGAGCGACCAGAAGAAGTTACAGATATGCAACGCTCTGTAAAGGGTGAAGTAATTGCCTCAACATTTGATCGTCCAGCCGATGATCACACCACTGTTGCCGAACTTGCAATTGAGCGCGCAAAGCGTCTTGTTGAACTCGGACACGATGTTGTCGTGCTCCTCGATTCAATTACACGCCTTGGTCGCGCATACAACATTGCAGCCCCAGCATCAGGTCGAATCCTTTCTGGTGGCGTTGATTCAGCTGCTCTCTATCCACCAAAGAAGTTCTTTGGTGCCGCACGTAATATTGAAGATGGTGGATCACTCACCATTCTTGCAACAGCACTTGTCGATACAGGTTCACGTATGGATGAAGTTATCTTCGAAGAGTTCAAGGGAACTGGAAATATGGAACTCATCCTTGATCGTCGTCTTGCAGATAAGCGAATATTCCCAGCCGTCAACGTTGTTGCATCAGGTACTCGTAAAGAAGAAATTCTTATGGGAACAGAAGAACTCAACATTGTTTGGAAACTTCGTCGCGTTCTTCATGCACTTGAACCACAGCAAGCACTTGAACTATTGCTAGAAAAGATGAAGGGAACAAAGTCCAACGTTGAATTCTTGATGCAGATCCAGAAGACAACAGTGGGCCCAGGTAACGAATAAGCACGCTCAGATTTCTCAGTTGAGGGGCTCATCGCCTACTCTTTGGGGGTAACCGAAGCGCCTGGTTCACGATCTTGTTCGCAAGACGACCCAGGCATATGAAAGGGAAAAAAATGAAAGCAGATATTCATCCAGAATATAAAGAAACACAGGTCACCTGTGGTTGTGGCGAAAAGTTTGTAACTCGCTCAACAGTTGCAAGCGGTTCAATTTATGTTGAAGTCTGCTCTGTATGTCACCCGTTCTACACCGGCAAGCAGCGCATCCTCGATACTGGTGGACGCGTAGCTAAGTTCGAAGAGCGTTTCGGTAAGAAGAAGTAGCTTTCCTAAAGACCGCAATCTCGCTACCAGAAATGGTGGCGGTTGCGGTTTTTTGCTTTTCAACAGGTTTTTTCATAATTCATTACTGGATCTAATCAAGAAAGGAGAAGCCAGATGACAAATGATCGTTTCGCATCTGCACATGAAATGGTACGAGAATATGCAGAACTTGAATTGAAGATGGCTGATCCCACAATTCATGATGATCAAGGTAAGGCCCGATTACTTGGACGACGCTATGCACAATTAGGTCCTGTTGTTGCAGGATTTCATGCATGGAAGAGTGCCGAAGATGACCTTGTTGCAGCACGCGAACTTGCCGAAGTTGATGCAGATTTTGCAACCGAGATCCCTGCACTTGAAGAAGCACGCGACATTGCAGCGACAAAATTAGAAGAACTACTTCTTCCTCGTGACCCTAATGATGATCGTGATGTTATTTTGGAAGTAAAGGCTGGAGCAGGCGGTGACGAATCCGCACTCTTTGCTGGTGATTTGTTGCGCATGTATCTGCGCTACGCAGAAAAACATGGCTGGAAGACTGAAGTAATTGATGCTACTGAGAGTGAAATGGGTGGTTATAAAGATATTTCAATCGCTATCAAATCAAAAGGTATCGCCGCACCTGGTGAATCACCATATGCACGATTGAAATTTGAAGGCGGAGTACATCGCGTTCAGCGCGTTCCAGAAACAGAATCACAAGGCCGAATTCACACCTCCGCTGCTGGTGTTTTGATTTTGCCTGAAGCAGAAGAGATCGATGTAGATCTCAATATGAATGATGTTCGAGTCGATGTGTATCGCTCATCAGGTCCTGGTGGACAGAGCGTAAATACAACGGACTCGGCAGTGCGCCTGACGCATGTTCCCACTGGAATTGTTGTTTCATGCCAGAACGAGAAGAGCCAACTACAGAACAAGGAATCAGCGCTTCGTATTTTGCGTGCCCGACTATTAGCCGATGCACAAGAAAAGGCTGATGCAATTGCATCAGCAGAGCGCAAGAGCCAGGTGCGCACCGTAGATCGAAGTGAGCGAATTCGCACATATAACTTTCCAGAAAACCGCTTGAGTGATCACCGAGTAAATTTCAAATCTAATAACTTAGATTCTGTTCTCAATGGCGAGCTAGACGATGTTATTCAAGCCCTTTTAGATGCCGATAAAGCTGCACGTCTGGCATCTACAAGCTAACCCTCATGAATATCAAAGAGTTATTGCGCCAGGCGAAGAGTCAATTAGATGAATCTGGAATTTCACAAGTAGATGCAGAGCACTTATTGGCACACTGTCTTGGGGTATCAAGAATGGATTTACACAATCCTGTAATCCTAGAAAGCACTCTTGCAACAATTGGTGACGAACAAACAATTGAGGAAACCTTTGCAACTTTAGTAGAACGAAGAATTGGCTTTGAGCCTTTGCAATACCTCACTGGTACAGCACCATTTCGTCACCTAGAGATTGAAGTGGGACCAGGTGTGTTAGTACCCCGGCCTGAAAGTGAACTATTGGTTGAAGCAGTGCTGCAACATATTTCTAACATGGAGGGAATAGTTAGCGTTGTTGATCTAGGTGCTGGCTCAGGTGCGCTCTCACTTGCGATTGCTACAGAGGCTGAGAATGCACGTGTTATCGCAGTTGAAAAAAGTGCAGATGCAATCACCTGGCTAAAGCGTAATGTTTCTAGAATTGATGAGAAAGTTCGAATTGTTCAAGGCGATGTTTCCGAAGTTCTCATTGGCGTGAAATGCGATTTAGTCATCGCAAACCCACCATATATTCCTGATGATCAGGTACTGCCACGTGATGTCGCAGGCTTTGAACCTCATATTGCACTCTTTGGTGGCCCAACTGGAATTGAAATTCCACGACAATTTATTACAGCCGCTGCGCGACTCTTGAAGTCAGGGGGAGTCCTCGTAATTGAGCATACTGAAGAGCAAGGACTTGTCATCGAAGCAGAGTTAGCTCTAGATTTTGAGAACGTAGTTTTGCATCGCGATCTCAATGATCGCCCACGATGGTCTAGTGCGGTGAGGAGATAGCGATGGCCCAAGATATTGATCTAAAGTCGGGCGAACTTCTGGCGCATGTGAGCGTTGCAGCGAAAGCAATTCGCGATGGATACCTGATCGCAATTCCACTAGAGCACCATTACGCATATGCATGTGATGCTTTCAAAGCGGATTCAGTTCGAGCAATGCATGTTCTACGCAGAGATGAACTTGGAATCGCTGCGCAAGTACTTATTGCTGATGCAAAAACTGCTAGCGGTGTCGCGCGTGAAATCTCACCAAGTGCACATGCACTCATGAAGAAATTTTGGCCCGGCATGCTCTCATTTAATCTTCGCCCACAAATTGGATTGTCATGGGATTTAGGCGATGCAGGAGCACTTGATCAAGTGAGTTTTCGAGTTCCGAAATCAAAATTTATTCGTGAAGTTCTCAAAGAGACTGGCCCACTAACAATTGCTAGTGCTGCATTTGCAAAGCAACCACCGATTCGAAGAATCTCTGACATTCTTATTTTGGAATCTGCGCTAGCAGCAAAGTTTGATGCCGGCCTTCTCAAAAAGGGCGCTCTATCTACTGTCCTAGAGGCTGATAATGGCGGAATCACAATGGTGCGCGAAGGAGCAATCTCCTTAGATGAGATACACGCCATAGCCCCCGAGGTATCCAGGCAACTTTGATAACCAGGCTATAAGGTTTGTCCATGTCTTCTGAAACTTTCTATGGCCCGGATTTCGATCTTCTTAGCAAGCAAGATTCAGATGTTGCAGCAGTGGTGCTCTCTGAGCTCAAGCGTCAACAACAGAACTTACAATTGATTGCATCTGAGAACTTCACTTCCCGTGCAGTCCTTGCTGCACTCGGTTCAACGCTTTCAAATAAATATGCCGAAGGTTATCCAGGCAAGCGTTACTACGGCGGATGCGAAGAAGTAGATAAAGTTGAAATTTTGGCAATTGATCGAGCTAAAGAATTATTCGGTGCAGAGCATGCAAATGTGCAACCTCACTCAGGAGCAAGTGCAAATATTGCTATCTATCAAGCATTTACAAAACCAGGAGACACAATCCTTGCAATGTCATTGCCACATGGTGGTCATCTCACTCATGGTTCAAAAGTAAATTTTTCAGGTAAATGGTTCAACGCAGTGTCATATGGAGTTCGCCAAGATACTGAGCTCATCGATTATGACGAATTGCGCGACCTAGCCATCAAGCACAAGCCGAAGATGATTTGCTCTGGTGCAACCGCATATCCAAGCTTGATTGACTTCGAAAAGGTTCGTTCAATTTGCGATGAAGTTGGCGCAATCATGTGGGTTGATGCTGCCCACTTCATTGGCTTAGTTGCAGGTAAAGCAATTCCTTCACCTGTTCCTTACGCAGATGTTGTCTCATTTACTACACATAAAGTCTTGCGTGGCCCTCGTGGTGGAATGATCCTTGCAAAGGCGCAGCATGCCGCCGCAATTGATAAAGCAGTATTTCCAGGAATGCAAGGTGGACCAATCATGTCTGCAGTTGCAGGTAAAGCGATTGCTATCAAAGAGTGTGCGCAACCGGCCTATCAAAAGTATGCCAAGGATGTAATTGTGAATGCCCAAGCACTCGCCGCAGCACTTGAAAAAGAAGGTATGCGCGCAGTATCTGGTGGCACACAAACTCACTTAGCACTTATTGATATTCGAAGCACAGGCATCAATGGAAAAGTTGCTGATGAGCGTTGTGGCGCTGCAGGCATTGTTCTCAACAAGAATTCAATCCCATTTGATCCCGAAGCACCATCTGTTACAAGTGGTATTCGCGTTGGTAGCCCAGCTACAACAACACAAGGTATGGGTGTTGAAGAGATGAAGATGATTGCATCCTTTATCGCTCGCGCAATTCGCACCGGAGATAATGAGAAGTCTGCACAGGAAATCAAATCTGATGTGCACGCACTTACTGCACGATTCCCAATCTATACCGCCTAATTAGCAATGCGTGAATATCTCATAACACTGCTGATCTCAGCAGCACTGTGTTATTTGATCACTCCCTTTGTTCGCAAGTTTGCAATTCGCTTTGGCGCAGTAGCGGATATTCGAAGTAGAGATATTCATACTTTGCCTACCCCTCGCTGGGGTGGAGTAGCCATGTGGCTAGCTATGGCTCTTACTTTTCTCATCGTCAACAATTTGCCACTAGTAGGTAAATCATTTGGTCATGAAACATTAGGAATCTTTTTAGCGGCAACATTTGTTGTCTTGCTAGGCATGGCTGATGATCGCTTCCAATTGGATGCACTCACCAAACTTGCCGGCCAAGCGTTAGCAGCAGGCATTCTCTTGATATATGGAATCCAAATCTTGTGGGTTCCAATCAATGGCGTTATTACTTTGCCAGCAAGTATTGGCCAACTTATAACTGTTCTCATTGTTCTAGTAACAATCAATGCCGTGAACTTTATTGATGGCATGGATGGACTCGCTGCAGGCATTGTTGCAATTGCTGGCATTGCTTTTTTTGCCTTTGCATACTTACTGGCAGTTGATTACGGCTTTAGTCGTGCAGGCGCTCCATCACTAACTACTGCTGTACTTATTGGTGTCTGCATTGGTTTTTTACCTCACAACGCACACCCCGCAAAGATTTTCATGGGAGATTCTGGTTCCATGCTATTGGGCTTACTCTTAGCAGCTGCATCAATAACTCTGACAGGACAAGTTGATCCCAATGCAATCTCAGCTGAAAAGCTTGGCCCAACGCTATTGCCACTACTACTGCCACTAGCAGTACTTGCAATACCACTTGCAGATTTAGTGCTCGCGGTGTTGCGCAGACTCAAAGCTGGAAAATCTCCATTTGCACCGGATAAAGAACATTTACATCATCGACTCATGAGTGCTGGAAATTCTCAACTCAAGACAGCAATTATTATGTATTTTTGGACAGCAACAATTGCATTCCCAGTGAGCATCTCTGCATTTGCACCGATTTGGATTGCAATACTTCTAGCGGTTGCAATGGCTACATTTACAATTTTGCTTTCAAGGCGTCCAAAGGTATTGGTATGACAAATTCTTCAACAGAGCGCGACCTCTTACGCGGCGCACTTATTCCATCACTTGCAGTCGGTGTGATCGCAATTATTGTTTCGACAATTACCCTAGGTGCTCCTGGTTTCATGGGTGCTCTTTTGGCGCAACTAGTTGTCGTCATGTATTTTGCGGTACACATAGGTGTTTCTAAAATTTCCCGCAATTTGGATCCTATGAGCACAATGGCACTTGCTCTATTTTCATATTTTGCAAAATTCATACTCTTAGGCGCATTTCTCTATGTGCTAACACGAATGACATCTCGCGAAAGTATCGATCGTGGCGCATTTGGCATCACCGCGATAACATTGACCTTTACTTGGCTCGGGGGAGAGATACGTAGTTATCTCAAACTAAAATTACATCTGCCATTGCCGACTAAGAAGGAGTAACTATGAAGGGCGAAGAGAATGCACTCTGGTCTATTTTCGGATACCTCCTTTCGGGCCTAATTTTCTGGGGTGGAGTCGGCTGGGGCCTTGATAGATGGCTCGGCACGAGCTACCTCCTTTTAGTTGGGCTCTTGCTGGGAATGGGCGCCTCTCTCTATCTCGTTTGGCTGCGCTTTGGCCGGGAGTAAGTGACTCGATACACGCCTAGGCACCCCCTTTTCGATTTCACAGCAAGCGCCTCTCTCCCATAAGGTTGCGTATCCCCACAGTCTTACCCATTTGGTTTTTTATCGAAGTTGAGGAGTATGTGTGCGCTCGTTAGTACGTCTTAGCGCAGAAGGCGAAGGCTTCGTTCCCCCTAGCAGTAACGACTTCAATCTTCCTCCAATTTTTGGCGATAATGCCTTTACAACAAAACCGATTGTGATGGTCTTTTTTTCAGTAATTTTGATTTCTATTTTCTTCATTGCCGCCTCGCGTAAAGCAGCAGTAGTGCCATCAAAGCTCCAATTCGCAGGTGAGAGCATCTACGCATTTGTTCGCAATGATCTAGCTCGCGATGTAATCGGCCATGAATTTATGCGCTTTGTTCCTTATCTATTCACCCTATTTACATTCATTTTGACTAATAACTTATTTGGAATTGTTCCTCTTTTGCAGTTCCCAACAATGTCACGAGTCAGCTTTCCTTATGTTTTAGCAGTCTTTACATTTGTGGTCTTCCACTATGTAGGAATTCGCAAACAAGGACTAGGCAAGTATTTGAAAGACATCATGTTTATGCCTGGTGTACCAAAGCCTGTTTATATTCTTTTGACACCAATTGAATTAGCAACATTTTTCTTGGTGCGCCCGCTAACACTCTCACTTCGTCTCTTCGCAAATATGTTTGCGGGCCACTTATTGTTGCTCGTATTTATTATGGGCGGAGATCACCTATTCAAAGGTGTAATTGGTTTGAAGCTTGTGAGTCCATTTGCTTTCGCATTTGGTATCGGTCTCACATTCTTCGAATTCATGGTTCAGTGTCTACAGGCGTACATCTTTACTCTGTTGACAGCGCTCTATATCGCCGGTGCACTTGCCGACGAGCACTAAAGAAGTAAATATCTACCCAAACAACCACTAAGAAAGAACTACGAAAGGTAAGAAAAATGACAGGCACACTCAACCTGGTCGGTTATGGCCTCTCTGCAATTGGACCCGCAATTGCAACAGGAATGATCTTCGCTGCATATATCAGTGGCGTAGCACGTCAACCAGAAGCACGTAGCGTTCTCCAGCCAATCGCGTTCCTTGGGTTCGCACTTGCTGAAGCTCTTGCACTCTTCGGTCTCGTTCTCGCATTCGTTCTCTAATTAGGGATAAAGAATGCGATTTGTAAATTTGGCTGAAGCAGGAAAGCTAAATCCACTAATCCCTCACACAGCAGAACTTATTGTGGGATTCGTTGCATTTAGCTTGCTCTTCATTGTCTTGCGTTCCAAAGTTGTGCCTATGTTTGAAAAGGCCTTCAAAGAACGTACCAATGCGATTCAAGGTGGCATGGAGCGTGCAGAACAGGCACAGCTTGAGGCGCAACGCGCACTCGTCCAGTACAACGAGCAACTTTCTAAAGCTCGCGAAGAGGCACAAACACTTCGCGAAGAAGCTCGTGTACAAGGTTCAGCAATCATCGAAGAATTACGCACAAAGGCACAAGAAGAAGCAGCACGCATTACTGCAACAGCACAAGCATCAATTGAAGCAGAGCGTCAACAGGCCATCACTTCACTTCGCGGTGAAGTTGGAGCACTTGCAGTTGAACTCGCATCAAAGATTGTTGGAGAAGCGCTAGATGACCAGGCACGTCAATCACGTGTAGTCGATCGCTTTCTTGATGATTTAGAGAAGTCAAAGTAAGGAAGAGAAATGAGAGCGCACTTGGGTGGCAGCAGCCGTCAATCATTAGTGATTGCACGCGGCAAAATTGATGCTGCCGTAAAGGGTGCAACTGTTGATAGTGCATCAGCGCTCAGCAGCGAACTCTTCTTTATTGGCGATACTTTAGAGAGCAATATTGCAATCCGTCGTGCGATAACAGATCCTTCACGTGATGGTGCATCGAAGGCAGCCCTTCTCAAAGATCTATTTGGCAAGAGTGTGGGTGCAACCGCACTTACTTTGGTTACAGAGGTCAGTGCATTGCGCTGGTCTGCAACTAAGGATTTAGTACAAGTTCTAGAACAATTAGCTATTGAGGCACAAGCAAGTGCTGCAAATATTGCTGGTGAACTAGATCGAGTTGAAGAGGAAATCTTCACTGTATCTCGCGCAGTTGCCACAAATTACGAACTCCGGACGGCACTTACTTCATCAGCATCGGTTGCGAAAGCGGCTCTCGTCAATGAATTACTCGGTAAGAATTCTTCACAATCAACACTGAATCTAGTTTCACATATTGTTGAAAACTGGAGATCTCGCAGCGTTGAGTCGGCATTTTCAGATTATGAATACGCACTCGCCGCTCGTCGTGATCGTTTGATCGCACTTGTTCGTGTGGCTGCGCCACTTTCATCAGCTCAGCACACACGTCTAATCGATGCTCTAACAAAGCAAGCGGGCCAACCAGTTCGAGTCAATGTTGAAGTCGATAAGTCAATCGTTGGTGGAGTTTCAATCAAGTATGCAGATGAGTTAGTAGATGGTTCAGTTTCACATCGTTTAGCTGGTGCAGGCCGTGCACTCGCTGGAAGTAAATGATTTAGGTTCAC
>CAMBGL010000008.1 GCA_945866155.1 Bifidobacterium breve | reverse complement strand
ATTCAACTTCCATTCTTACTCGAAGGTGTTATATCTGCAATTATTGGCTGGGTCCTTGCAACTGGATTATTAGCAGGGCTAAAAAGTGTTGTTGATACTAAAGTCGCTCCACTTCTCTCATTTACCAAGTTCTTTGGATGGGGCGAAGTTTGGGTCTCTTCGGCCTATTTGTTGGCAACTGGACTAGTTGTCTCCACTCTTGCATCTGTGATTACTCTTCGCCGTTACCTCAAGGTTTAGTCATAAGTTCAAAGCCCTAAGATAAAGACCTGAAAGTTTCATAACGGCTCAAGGTTTTATAAGGAAAGTGGGTGAGCGACGATGGTGAAAGAGGTTGGTCGCAAACTCATTGCCCAAAATAAAAAAGCACGTCACGATTATTCAATTGAAGATGTTTTTGAGTGTGGGCTTGTTCTAACAGGTACAGAGGTGAAATCACTTCGCCTGGGACGTGCTTCCCTCATTGATGGATTTGCCATGGTGCAAGATGGTGAACTTTGGCTCAGTGGTGTTCATATTCCCGAATACACAGAAGGAACCTGGACAAATCACACGCCTCGCCGTGATCGCAAACTCTTAGTGCATAAACAAGAGCTTCATAAATTGATTGGCAAACTCAAAGAGGGTGGAACGACGCTGATTCCTCTATCTCTCTATTTCAAAGATGGAAAAGCAAAAATTGAATTAGCCCTTGCTCGCGGAAAGAAGGCTCACGATAAACGTGCTGCACTGATGGAGCGCGAAGCAGGACGCGAGGCGGAGCGCGAAATTTCACGACGACAATCTGGAAAGAGTTCGAAGCGCTCCAAGTACGACGACTAACTCAAAGCCATTTGCTTTCACTTTTTACGCTCTGATTACGCCTTTACGGAGTTCTGACTTACAATTAGAAAACAATTACATAGGGGATAGAAGTAATGCTTCTAGTTCCCAAGATTTTTCGATATTGAGCGCGCAGGGTAAATCTTTGCGAGTTAGATAACGAAGCTTGGGGGTGAACGGTCTCGACTTTGGATGTTGAGACAAGGGAAGCGGGCCGAGGAAGCCAGGATGATCTCGTTAACCAATAACCTGTGCAAAAAATCAAGCGCCAGTACAACTGCCGCTGATTACACTCTCGCTGCCTAAGCGAGCTCTGTAATCCGTTAGCCCAGATGCGCCTTCGTTCTGGAATCTAACGCCGATAGAGGGCTTTTCTTGGCGATGGTGTTGCGGACATCGCCGGAGAAATATTTCGCAAATGAGTTTGTCGGATACTTGTGTGTAAGAGATCCGGAACTGAGAAAACGATAAGCACACTACGCCCGTAGAAGTCTTGTTTTGGTACCGAAGGACCCGGGTTCGATTCCCGGCACCTCCACTAGGTTTATTTTTGCGTACTTATTTTAATTTACTGTTGGCCAGCTGGGCCATGTCCATCATTTCCACTAGAACTACCACGGCCAATTCCTTTGCCCTTCAAGTACTTACGTAGGTAGAAATCAGGGAAGAACTCACGACGTATTGCGAAATAATTAGTAACGAGCCCGAAGATTCCAACCGTTTTCCCCATGATTGGAATGGCCGCAAAAATCAATTGAGTACAAATAATTATGCTCAAAAAAGTAATGATGAGAATCGGAATTCTACGAAATATCTTGGCTAATAGAGTTTCACCTGGAATATAGGTAAGGACATAGGCAGTGGGTCCACCAAGGAGTGCAATCATAAAAATGATTGCAACTATTGTTGCAAGTGATTCCATAGCTATAGACCCTTCCATTCATCATTCAAGATAGAGAAGAGAGCCATATCTGTGAAGAGCCCATTATCTTCTTTAACTTTTGACCTTAGTACTCCCTCGAGTGTATAGCCCGAGGCAAGTAATAATTTACATGAAGCAATATTCTCAACATTGACGTGGGCCTGAATGCGCTTGTAACCCATTGTTGTAAAGCCATAATCAGTCAGCATTTGGCATGCGATTTTTGCAATTCCTGCCCCGCGCATCTCTTTGGTAATCCAATAACCGATCTCAGCGCTCTCGTTTGCTATATCGAAGGAATGAAAAGAGATGGGTCCAACAAACTTGGCATCCGCACCAACACCCTTCTCAATTATCAAAAGGAGCTCGCTTTGATTGAGGAAAGATTGCGGTGCTTTTTCACGAATAAAGAATTCTGCATGCGCCATTGTGTAATTTGCTGGCACGGTCGTGAACTTTGGAATGAGTGGATCTTGGCACGCTTCATAAATAGATTGAATGTCACTCTCACGCGCAGGGCGTAGGGTAATGAGTCCACGCGAAAGCGTTGGAACTTCGGTAGGCCACCAAATCATTTGAGAAGTATTACCTAAGTAATAGATATTGAAAACTGCCAGGCAAGGATCTACTTTTCTTGAATAGTTGTTGGCGCTCCATGCACGTTGAGGATTTCATCTGCAGATGTGGCCTTTGAATCTCCACCAAGTTTTGAGCCTTCACCACTGCGATTCAATGGCTTCTTTGGTGTGGCATCTTCACGGTAAATAGCAGGAATTGTTCCAAGCAAACCCTTTTGGAAATCTTCAAAGGCTTGGAGAACTTCTTGCTTTGTATTCATTACAAATGGCCCCATCCAAGCAACAGGTTCCTTGATTGGTTGGCCACCAAGAATGAATAGTTCTAATTCTGGTGAGCGCGACTCTTGAACATTTGCTGCCCGAACAACAATCGTGTCACCTTCATCGAAGACAGTGAGTTGACCCATCTGCACAGGACGTGCTTCTTCGCCAACAAAACCATTTCCAGCCAATGTGTAAACAAGTGCGTTGTAATCACGGCGCCAAGGAAGTCGAAGTTCTGCACCCGCTGCAACTGTTGCATGCACCAAAGTAATAGGTGTCTGTGTTGTACCTGGTCCCTGGTGACCATCTACTTCTCCAGCAATAATTCGAATGAGTGCGCCGCCATCTGCTGAAGAAACTAGCGCGACATCTTTTGCTCGAACATCTTGATATGCAGGAGGTGACCATTTCTTAGCAGCAGGAAGATTTACCCATAATTGAAAACCGTGAAATAAACCGCCACTCATCACTAAATGTTCTGGGGGAGTTTCAATGTGAAGAATTCCAGCACCAGCAGTCATCCACTGAGTATCGCCATCAGTAATTGTTCCGCCACCACCATTGTTATCTCGATGATCAAAAATTCCATCGATGATGTATGTGACAGTTTCAAATCCACGGTGTGGATGCCACGGAGTACCTTTTGGCTCACCTGGCGCGTATTCAACTTCGCCCATTTGATCTAAGTGTATAAAGGGATCTAGCTCTGCCATATCAACGCCTGCAAATGCGCGGCGAACTGGAAAGCCTTCACCTTCGAAACCTTGAGGCGCAGTGGTAATACTTTTTACACGGCGCGCGCGACCATCAGGTGCGCTACTTACACGAGGCAAAATTGTTATATCGCTAACGGTTACTGCAGGCATTTCGGCTCTCCTTCGACTACCCCAATAGTAGTTGAACTTTCAACTACTTGCAATTCGAAAAGGCGTAAAGCAAAAAGCTGGGCTAAAGGTGACTGTGCTCTTATCTTTTCAGTCACCGTAGCCGCAGCTTTTGGCTTGTCTACTTTCTAAAGTGCCTTAAGTGCTCCAACTACCTTAGTGAGCGAGGCTTTCGCATCACCGAATAGCAGCATAGTCTTTGGGTCATAAAGAAGTTCATTCTCGATGCCAGCAAATCCAGGACGCATAGAACGCTTCAAGAAGATTACATTCGCAGCATTTGAAACTTCAAGGATTGGCATTCCATAAATTGGGCAACCAGGTGAGTTCTTTGCTGCCGGATTCACAACGTCATTTGCACCAATAACAATGGCAACATCGGTTTGCCCAAATGTTGGATTGACCTCATCCATTTCAAGTAATTGATCGTATGGAACATTTGCCTCAGCAAGTAAAACGTTCATGTGTCCAGGCATACGTCCTGCAACTGGGTGAATTCCATATGCAACATCAATTCCTTTAGAAATCATCAAATCTGCAAGTTCGCGAACTGTGTGTTGTGCTTGCGCAACTGCAAGACCGAAACCAGGAACGATGACAACACGACGTGCGTAGTTGAGCAAGATTGCAACATCATCTGGAGAACCTGAGCGCACTGGGCGATCTTCGGCAACTCCTGAAGTATCTTGCGGCTTTGCGGTAAATGCACCAAAGAGAGTTCCAAAGAGTGAACGTCCCATTGCCTCTGCCATCAAACGAGTCAAGATAGTTCCTGATGCACCAACAAGAGTTCCAGCAATAATCAAAAGAACTGAGTCGAGTACGTATCCACTCGCAGCAACTGTTAGTCCAGTAAATGCATTGAGAAGTGAGATAACGATTGGTACATCTGCTCCGCCAACTGGAAGCACGAAGAGGATACCGAATAGAAGTGAGAGCAGTGCAAGTACTAGTAGAGGTGTAGTTCCAAGTGCTGTAACAACCCATACCGATACTCCTAATACGGCAACGAGTGTTCCTGCGATTACGAAGCGCCCACCAGGAAATACAACAGGGCGTGTAGTCATAAGCTCTTGAAGCTTCATAAATGTAATGATGGAACCGCTAAATGAAACACACCCAACAATGACAGTAAATACTGTAAAGATAACTTCAGCAGTTGTTGCTGTATCTCCTAAGTTCAGGTACTCAACGATTGCAACAAGCGCTGCTGCGCCACCACCAACACCATTGAATAGTGCAACTAGTTGTGGCATTTGAGTCATCTGAACTTTGCGAGCGGCAGGAACTCCGATGAGGGTACCTAATGCAATTGCACCAAGAATCCATCCCAAATTATTGAGTGGAAGTGATGAACCTTCATTTGCGTAGAAGAAAACAACGAGTGTTGCGATAGTCGCACCAACTGCACCGATCTTATTTCCGCGGCGTGCAGTCTTTGGATGTGACAAACCTTTGAGAGCAAGAATAAAACAGATGCCTGCAAAGAGGCCTATGAGGTCATAAATAGTGCGGCTCATTATTTCTTACCCTTGAACATCTCAAGCATTCGATCTGTTACGACAAAGCCACCGACCATATTGATTGTTGCAAGCACGATTGCGGTAACGGCAAGTCCGAGTTCAAGATTTGTAGTGCTGTGGTCGGCAACGATGATTGCTCCGACCAAAATCACACCGTGAATTGCATTAGCTCCACTCATTAGCGGTGTGTGCAGAGTTGAAGAAACTTTCGATACAACTTCAAAACCGACGAATACCGCCAGCGTAAAGATGGAGATGATGGCAACTGCATTCATTACTTAGCTCCTCCTGAATTTCTGCGAGCACCAGCATGCGTTACTGCTGCACCATTGATAATTTCATCCTCAAAATTGAGGTCGAATGAGACAGGTGCACCATCTGCGCCAGCCTTAGTAAATAGAGTAAGTAGATTGACTACGTTGCGTGAATACAAGCTTGAAGCGTGGAATGACAACTGACTTGGAACATCTTTTCCGCCCCAAATCTTTACTCCACCTGCCGTAGTAATAACCTCACCAGGCTTAGATCCTTCAACATTGCCGCCTGATTCTGCAGCTAGGTCAACAATGATTGTTCCTGGAGCCATCGAATCAACCATTGCTTGTGTCATCAAACGTGGAGCAGCGCGACCAGGAACTGCTGCAGTAGTAATGACTAAATGTGATTTTGCAATGTACGGTGTCAAAAGTTCACGCTGTTTTGCTGCGCGCTCTTCTGTCATCTCTCGTGCATAACCACCGGCACCTTCAAGTGCTTCAAGTTCGAGTTCAATAAAAGTTGCACCCATTGATTTCACTTCATCAGCCGATGATGGTCGCACGTCGTATGCAGAAACAACTGCGCCAAGTCGACGAGCTGTTGCAATTGCTTGTAATCCTGCAACACCGGCGCCTAGTACAAGTACTTGAGCTGGTGTCACTGTTCCAGCTGCTGTCATCAGTAATGGGAAGAAGCGCGGTGACATTTCTGCGCCAACAAGGACTGCGCGATAACCCGCACACAATGCTTGTGATGTCAGCGCATCCATGGATTGAGCGCGCGATATACGTGGAACGAGTTCAAGTGAGAAAGCCGTTACACCTGCACTTGCTGCTGCCTCAATTGAATCGACTGCAGTAACAGGAGAGAGGAACGAAATAGTAATTGCACCCTTTTTTAACTTCGACATCTGTGCTGGTGTGAGTGGCTGTACCGATAGAACTACATCAGCATCGCCGAGCACCTCACCCTTACCGATCGATGCTCCTGCACTTACATAATCTGCATCAGTTGCTTGAGCATGGATGCCAGCACCTGATTCGATAAGAACATCGAGTCCAAGTTTGGTGAGTTTATTAATGATGTCTGGGACAAGCGCTACGCGCTTCTCTCCATCTCGAATTTCTAAAGGGACGGCTACTCGCATGCCCATAAGGTAGCGGTTACTTGCGAGTCAGGCTACTTCGAACCTACTAATTCCCCGCGTGATAAGTGATACAAGAGAGCCTGAATTGTTGTACGGCGATGATATGCCTCGCGCCAAATTACAGATCGTGGACCATCAATGACAGATGCGGAAACTTCCTCTCCGCGATGCGCTGGTAAACAGTGCATGAATATTGAATCTTTTTCTGTGACCGCCATCAAGGAATCAGTTACAGAGAAGGGAGATAGTGCTGCCACCTTCTCTTTTCTATCTGATTCTGAATCTCCCATGGACATCCAGACATCTGTGTAGAGAACACTCGCACCGTGTGCCGCTTCATCTGCATCATGGATTACTTCGACCGTACCACCACTCTTTTTCGCGATGCTCTTAGCAAGTTCAACATATTCTTTATTAGGTGCCCATTTTCCTTGCGGAGTTGCAGCAACCACGTGGGCTCCCATGATTGCACCCATGACTAGCCATGCGTTAGCCATATTGTTTCCATCACCTAGATAAACAAACTTACGACCGGAAATGTCTTTACCAAAAGTTTCGCGAATTGTAAGCCAATCTGCAAGCAATTGTGTTGGATGATCATCATCAGTGAGTGCATTTATCACTGGAATAGATGCATGAATACCAAGTTCATCAACTTCGTTTTGTGCAAAAGTTCTAATGATGAGTGCATCGCAATAGCCACTAATAATCTTTGCGGTATCTGCAATAGTTTCTCCACGGCCTAGTTGCAATTCATCACCACGAATAAATATTGGGGTTCCGCCCAAGTGCGCAACGGCAGTCTCGGAGGAGAGACGTGTACGAGTTGAAGGCTTTGTCATGTAGATAGCAACAGTTTTATGAGCAAGAGCGGTAGAGGCAGAGAGAGGTTTTGCTGCAAAATCACTTGCAGTTGCGAGCAGGAGTTCAATATCCTCGCGGGATAAATCTGCTGTGTGCAATAAGTCCTTCATTTAGCAATTCTACCCGCAGAAAGAGCATGCTCAAAGCAAGATTTGGCGGGTATCCTTGCTCCCATTATGGGAATCTTTAGGAAACTTGGAACTCAAGGCGATACTGATACAGATTTATTGACTCGCCCAGAGCTTGTTGAAGACGATGGCAATCATGATCGATTTTCACATTATGTAAAGAAAGAAAAAATTGTTGAATCAGCAGTTACTGGAAAAGCGGTAAAAGCATTGTGTGGAAAGAAATGGATTCCATCACGTGATCCCGAAAAATATCCAATCTGCCCTACGTGTAAAGAGATTCATGCAGGGTTGCGTCCGGCTCCAGAAGATAAATAGCACAGAGTAGATAGCGCATAGCACGCCATCGATTGTGTGGCGTGGTCTAAGGATTTTCTAAGGCCTACCCGATACTCTAAAAATCCTTATGAATATGAGATATGCATTCCGGCTGACAACAGTGCTTGTGACGTCGATATTTCTATCTCTATTCATGCCACACTCAAATAGTGCGGATTCTTCTACCCCGCAGCCACGAGAAATACTCTCAGGTTGGATTCCATATTATTCAGTGAAAACTGTTATGCCTTTCGTGAAAAAGATTCCAGTTGTAGGGCGAAGCGAAAGTGCGACTGCTGGAATTTGCGATGCAAGTCAATATGGTGTTGCTGAAAATGAGAGTCTTACCGCATCGTATCTTTTTACTAACAGCGACCTAATAAAAGAGGTAAATCCTTTTTGGTTTACCCTCAAAAGCGCCACCTCTATTCGAAATGAATATGTATCTGGTAATCCTTCGTGGCCCATGGCAACAACAACGTGTTTGATGAAGCGCGCAGGAGTATTAGTAGTTCCAACAATTACAGATGGAACTGCAAAGTTAGTGCTCTCTGGATTATTGGCGAACCCCAAGACGAGGACTCAAGTTGTAGAGAGTATTGCAACATTAGTTAGCACAAATAATTTTGATGGAATAGATTTAGATTTCGAAGGTTTTGCCTTCGTTGATGGGAATAAGACTTGGGCGAAGACTGCACCTTTCTGGGTTGCATTTGTAAAAGAACTCAGTGTGAAATTGCGTTCCAACGGCAAAGTTTTATCTGTAACTACCCCTGTGCTTTTTGATCCCACCCAAAAAAGTAAGGGTTACACGGTGTTTGCATGGGCTGCAATTGCAAACGATATTGATCGCTTACGAATCATGACCTATGACTACTCTGTTGCTAAACCTGGACCAATTGGCCCGCTCGAGTGGACGGAGCGTTCAGTGAAATACGCAGTGAGCGTGATGGCTTCATCTAAAGTTTTTGTGGGGCTCCCTGGTTATGGGCGTGATTGGATTACCAAGATAGTTGGATCTTGCCCAACATCTGCTCCTGCCGGAATAAAAAAAGGAGCAAAGGCTGCAACTTTCAAGATGAATTATGCAAGTGCGAAAGCAATAATTGACAAGGCGACTCCAAATTTTGATACAAAGACTGCTGAAGCAACGTATTCATATACTCAAATATATAACGGAGAAAATACAAGTGGCCTTTCTACCTCTTGCGCCGTCTCGCGAACAGTATGGTTTCAAAATAGCCAGTCGTATGCAATTCGTGCAGCCCTCGTTGAAAAATACAAACTAGGAGGGGTCGCACTTTGGACGTTAGGTATGGAAGATGTATCTGCAACGCAAGCAATACGCAGTGCTGCAATGTCTTTTGCGCCAGAGAAAATAACTAGCAAGATTTCCGTAGATAAGAATGAAATTTTATATGGTCAACAATTTATCCTTTCTGGCGCAATCAATGGCGAAAACAAGGTTGGAAAGAGTGGCGTACCTGTCATCGTTGAGCATAGAAAATCTGAGCAGCAACCGTGGAGAAAGCTAACCGACGTAGTTACTTCAGCAGATGGAACCTTTTCATTGCCGCTGACTTTTGCATCGCTCACATATTTACAGGCGCGAACTGAGGGCACATGGGAGATAAGTGCATCGATAAGTAACCAGAGTTTCGTGCAGGTGCGCCCGCGTCTTTCTCACACTGCTCCAGCAGTAATTGCTACGGGCAAAGATAATTTGATATCTGGAACAGTATTTCCTAGAAAAACAGGTGTCACGGTTCAACTACAAAAGTGGAGTCAAGAAAAGTGGCAAAATGTCTCCGTGGTTCTCTCTACTGACTCTCAAGGCAATTTTGAACTCTCCCTTACAGAGAGTAGACGAGGTGTATTTTCTTACCGCATTCTCTATTTCCTTGAAGGCGAGACAATTGAGAATAAATCTAATGAATTTTCAATTGTTGTGAGATAAAAATGGTAAAAACAAAAACAAAGATTGAAGAAGAGATTCAAGCTATCTTCAATTCTGATAAGCCGTGGGTCACAATAGTTTGGGATGATCCCGTGAATCTGATGACATATGTGACTTATGTATTTATGGAACTCTTTGGTTATTCCAAAGAACGTGCGACTGAATTGATGCTCAAAGTTCACAATGATGGCAAAGCAATAGTTTCAACTGGTAGTCGTGAAGAGATGGAACATGATGTTGCCAGACTTCATGAATTCGGATTATGGGCAACGCTGCAACGTGGAGATCAAGGGATATGAGTGAAGAATCTGGATTTACGCGCCATGGGAATAACGCATTTGTTGCACAATTCTCTGAGTCAGAGCGAGAAGTTCTTATCAATTTAGCAGGACAAATTATTGAGTTACTCAGTGAACGTAGCGATCATTCTGATGAAGATCCACTCGCTGCCATGGTTGGAATAACAACTCATGATTCTCCACCAGAGGATGAGGTCTTACTTCGACTTCTACCAAATGCATATGCCGATGGAGTAGATGCTGCTGAATTTCGTCGTTATACAGAATCAGTTCTGAGAAATAAAAAGAAAGCGCATGCGATGTCTATGAGAGTATTACTCAAAAGCGCGCAAGATGGTTCAATCGAGCTTGACCATGACAATGCAAATGCTTGGCTCGGTGCAATAAATGACATCCGTTTAGCGCTAGGAGTTCGACTTAATGTAGAAGAGCGCTCTCATGATGAACTTGAACTCCTTGCACCTGATGATCCGCTACGGGGTGTTTATGCTGTTTACAGTTGGCTGGGTTGGTTGCAAGAAAGTTTGTTACAAGCGCTAATGGATGATTCACCGAATGAAGTCAATTGATTCGGTAGTCTTATCTCCCTTATGACACTCAAAATTTCACAGGCACACATCGACGCCATTCTTGAGCAATCGTGTGTGGAATATCCAGATGAGGCGTGTGGCGTAATTCTTGGCCCACTTGGTAAAGATCGTGCACTTCGTTTGAAGCCGATGATTAACGCTGCGCATTCTCCAACTTTTTATGAATTTGATCCAAAAGATTTACTTTCACTTTATCGAGAGGTTGATGATAATGATGAAGAGATAGTCGTTATTTATCACTCTCATACCGAGACCGAGGCATACCCATCACGGACCGATATTGCATATGCAGGAGAGCCCGGAGCTCATTATGTGCTTGTTTCCACACGCGAAGAGATTGCACCTGCGACGGAATTTCGTTCATATCGCATTATTGATGGCGTAGTGACGGAAGAAGAAGTTTCAATTTCCGAATAACTCTCTTTACGGTAATAATTAGCCCATGACTACAGCAATCGAAGTTCGTATCCCAACAATTTTGCGCCCCTATACAAAGGAGCAAAAAGTAGTTGCTGCAAGTGGGGAAACACTGAGCGCCGTTATTGCTAATTTAGATGTGCAATACCCAGGTATCAGCGAAAGACTCTTGGAAAATGGCGCTTTGCGTCGATTCATCAACTTGTATGTCAACGATGAAGATGTTCGTTTTCTTGGTGGACTCGAAGCACCAGTAAAAAATGGTGACTCAATAACAATTCTTCCAGCTGTTGCTGGCGGCTAAGTAAGGTCTGTAATTGGCGCGCTTTGATTCGTTAGAAAGTTCCGTAGGCAATACGCCTCTTATTGGGTTGCCCCGTTTATCTCCAGCGCCCAATGTTCGCTTATGGGCGAAGATGGAAGATCGAAATCCGACTGGTTCCATAAAGGATCGCACTGCAATTGCAATGATTGATGCAGCAGAGCGAGATGGACTGCTCAAGCCGGGTGCAACTATTTTGGAACCAACAAGTGGTAACACTGGAATTTCACTTGCAATGGTCTCTAAAGTCCGTGGATACAAATTGATTTGTGTGATGCCAGAGAATACAAGTCCAGAACGCCGACAACTTTTAGAGATGTGGGGCGCGACAATTATTTCATCAGCAGCAGCTGGTGGTTCAAACGAGGCAGTTCGTGTAGCAAAAGAACTTGCAGCCAAGAATCCTGAGTGGGTATTTCTTTATCAGTATGGAAATCCTGCTAACACTTTGGCGCATTACGAAGGTACTGGACCTGAAATATTTGCTGACCTTCCAACAGTTACTCACTTTGTTGCTGGCCTTGGAACGACTGGAACGCTTATGGGTGCTGGACGTTATTTGCGCGAAAAGAATCCAAATATCGCAATCATTGCTGCAGAGCCACGCTATGGTGAAGTGGTTTATGGATTACGAAATATCGATGAAGGATTTGTTCCTGAACTCTACGATGCTTCAATTCTGACCCGTAGGTTCTCAGTTGGAGCAGAAGATTCGGTACGTAGAGTTCGTGAACTCTTAGAAGTAGAAGGAATCTTTTCTGGAATTTCAACTGGTGCGATATTGCATGCAGCACTTGCAATGGGCAAAGAGGCGATAGAGCAAGGGAAAGATGCTGATATCGCCTTTATAGTCTGCGATGCAGGATGGAAATACTTATCAACTGGGATTTATGGCAGTGCGCAGGCAGAGAAATCAATTGATGAGGCTACGCAAGGGCTAGACGATCAACTCTGGGCATAAAGTCACACGGTAGGCTTAGCAGTGTGAGCAACGCACCTATTGGAATATTCGATTCCGGCGTCGGGGGATTGACTGTTGCGCGAGCCATATTAGATCAGCTTCCCAATGAATCAACACTTTATGTTGGCGATACAGCACGCGGACCATATGGTCCCCGTCCACTTGCCGAAGTCAGAACTTTTGGACTCGAGACTTTAGATTTCTTAGTTGATCAAGGCGTAAAGGCAATTGTAATTGCATGTAACACTGCAAGTGCAGCAATGCTTCGCGATGCACGCGAGCGTTATTCAATTCCTGTTATCGAAGTTATTCAACCTGCTGTTCGTCGCGCTGTAGCGGCAACGCGCACTGGTCGAATCGGAGTAATTGGAACAAGTACAACTATTGATTCACGAGCGTATGCGGATGCATTTGCAGCCGCTCCACAATTACAGATAACTTCAATTGCCTGTCCTCTATTTGTTGAGTTTGTCGAACGTGGTGAAACGTCTGGTGAAGAGATTACAAAGATTGCTCGCCAATATTTAGAACCAGTGATGAAGGCCAATATTGATACCCTTGTTTTGGGTTGTACCCACTACCCACTTCTTACGGGTGTGATCTCCTACGTTATGGGAAATGACGTTTCGCTAGTCTCAAGTGCTGAAGAAACAGCAAAAGATTTGTATAGAGTTTTAGTTGAGAATTCTTTACTACGCACTCCTCAGAGTACGCCTGCTACTCATCGTTTCTTGGCTACAGGAGATGCAAAGGCATTTGAAGTACTCGCTCGTCGATTCCTCGGCCCAGAAGTCACACACGTAGAGCATCATGAGAACTAAGGAGAAGAAGTAATGGCACGCAATGATGGTAGAGATGTAAAAGATTTGCGTGAGATAAAGTTCACCCGTAATTGGTTGGATCATGCAGAAGGTTCAGTTCTTGTTGAATTCGGAAAGACTCGAGTTCTCTGTGTTGCATCATTTTCACCTGGAGTTCCGCGCTGGCTAAAAGATTCTGGAAAAGGATGGGTGACATCTGAGTATTCAATGTTGCCTCGCGCAACTCACACTCGCTCTGATCGTGAAAGCGTAAAAGGTAAATTAGGTGGGCGCACCCAGGAGATTTCACGTTTAGTTGGACGTTCATTGCGAGCCATTGTAAATATGCAAGAGCTTGGCGAGAACACAATTGTTATTGACTGTGATGTTTTACAAGCAGATGGTGGAACTCGAACAGCAGCAATTACTGGTGCTTACGTTGCACTCGCTGATGCAATTGCGTGGGCAAAAAAAGAAGGACATATCAAGGCTTCGGCAAATCCGCTGAGTGACTCAGTCGCTGCGGTAAGCGTTGGAATTATTGGTGGTGTTCCAATGCTTGATCTCTGTTATGAAGAAGATGTTCGAGCAGATACAGATATGAATGTTGTATGCAGCGGAGACGGTCGATTTATCGAAGTGCAAGGAACAGCGGAAGGAACTCCC
This sequence comes from Bifidobacterium breve, assembly GCA_945866155.1. GTDB lineage: Bacteria > Actinomycetota > Actinomycetes > Nanopelagicales > Nanopelagicaceae > Planktophila. The sequence goes on along the minus strand of CAMBGL010000008.1, from coordinate 7,497 downwards.
TTTGATCGTGATCTCCTTGATCAATTACTCAATCTCGCTGTAACAGGGTGCAAGGATCTAACACAGCTCCAACATCGCGCACTTTCGAAGTAAGTTCAATTCGTGTCACAACGATTGGTACTTGCAACTCGCAATCAAGGAAAGATTATTGAATTGTGCAGAATTCTTGATGCAATCTCAAAAGGAAGCATCGAACTAGTAAGCGTTGAGCAGTACCCAGAGATACCTGATGTTGAAGAAACAGGCTCTACTTTTGAAGAAAATGCACTTTTGAAAGCTGTAGCAATATGTAATGCAACTGGATTACCTGCAATTGCAGATGATTCGGGGCTCTGTGTTGATGCACTTAGCGGTGCACCGGGAATTTTTTCTGCACGTTTTGCAGGCAAACATGGCGATGACGATGCAAACCTGAAAAAAGTTTTAGTTGAACTCCAAGGCGTAGAAGATGCGAAGCGTTCTGCGCACTTCACATGCGTTACGGCATTAGTAATGCCAGATGGCCGCAAGGTTACGAAAATGGGAGAGTTTCATGGCTCTATCGCCCATGCACCAGTGGGAGAACATGGTTTTGGTTATGACCCAATATTCATTCCGCAGGGCTCCAGTATTACTTCCGCTCAGATGAGCCCGCATGAGAAGGACTTGCGTAGCCATCGAGGAATATCACTCCGTGCCATCGCACCACATGTGATCGAATTGCTGGGGACGCTGGGGTAACCTTGGGCTATAACGATGACTAAACCGTTGTCGCATCGCAACCTCAAGGAGTAAACGTGGCTGTAAAGAAATCAACAACAAAGAGGGTTGTAAAGAAGGCCTCTAAGAAAGCACCTGCGAAGAAGAAGGCAGTTGCAAAGAAATCTGTTGCTAAGAAGTCAACAGCTAAGAAGCGCGTTGCTAAAAAGGCAGTTGCCAAAAAAAGCGTTGCGAAAAAGTCAGCAGTAAAGAAAACTGCAAAAAGAACGACTAAGAAAGTTGCAAAGAAGAGTTCAACAAAGAAGAGTTCAGCAACAACATTTGTTGTGCCACCAGTTCCACGCGGTGGAGTTAGTGCATCGTCGCGCGTGAACGTTACAACCACCCCTGTCGCTGCTAAATCAACTTCAACTCCTAAGCCATCAGTTGCGCCTAAGCAAGGAACATCAAAAACAGTTCTAGGCGCGGTAGTTGTTGGAATAGTTCTTTTGGCAATTATTGTCTGGTCACAATCAGGATCAAATAACGATGATGGAGCAATGCCAACACCTCCAGCTAGCGCTGAAGCCACTGCGGAAGCAACTACTGAGCCAACTGCAGAAGCAGTTGCTACCGAGGAGCCTGTTGCAGCAGTTGCAGCAGTTGAAGCACCTTCAAAGTTTGTTGCCCTCAATAGCGCGGAAGGTCTTACATTGCGTTGGATTGCACCAACAGCAACTGATGGTCTAACTGGTTACAACGTTGAAATCCGTGCAAACGGAAAAGGTGATTGGAATGTAATTGCAACAGTTCCTTCAGATCAACTTACTCAATCTGTAACTAAGGGTGACACATCTGGCTGGACACAATTTAGAGTAACTTCAGTTTATGCCGATGGACAGACTGCATCTGCAACAGTCTTCGGAATTCCTGGAGTATTTGCGTAATAGTTTTATAGAAAGACCCTCGCCACGTGCGGGGGTTTTTTTATTTAAGATATTGTGTAATTGCATCAACGTATGCGATTACACCGGTTGGAACCAAGTGAACTCCATCGGGTGCGAAATATTCAGGACGCCCAAGAGATATTGATTCCCAATCAACTAAGTATGTATTCGGATAATTAGAGATAACTTCTCGGATAAGGGCATTATTGTCTGCGCGCCACTCCCGTGGAACCGCAGTATTTACAACAATTATTTTTGGCTGATTCTTGATTTCCTCAAATATATTGACTACTTGCTCTCGTGTTAGCTTGTTGTTATTTCCTAGATTCAAGATGATTGTTGAATCAGGCATCTTTGCTCTATCGCCAATGATCACATCGAGTAACTCGGATGCTTGTCGGCCTACGCGAGCATTGATTAGTCCGACATTTTCGCGTAGATCGAGTTCATGTCGAATACCAAGTATTACGGAGTCACCAGTAACCCACAGCCCTTTAGATCCAGAAGTAGCGGTTGAACTATCAGAAATAGGGGCTGTTACTTCTTCTAATTCAGCAGTGAGAATATTCTGAGCGCGCGAATTGGTGTTGATTGCATGAGCGCTGGCAAAAGTCGTAATTGCAATAAGTGATATAGCACCAAAGGTTAGGAGAAGTTTTTGACGTCTACGAACTTCCTTGGTGCGATATTTCATTCCTTTGAACCAATATTCCAGTGCGCCTGTACGAATAGGAAGTTCTACTAAGCGCAATGAAATATCAGAGAGTGCCAAAACCAAAAGTATTCGGAGCGTGAACAGCGCCCAGGGTGATCCTTCCAAATCAAAGGCGGGTCGAGTAATTTGGAAAATTATCCAGTGCCACAAGTAAATGGCATATGAACGTTCACCAATCCAAACCATGATTCTGCTACTGAGGATTGGAGCAAATCTTGAAGCGGGGTGCACTACAGAAGTGATGATTGCGCATCCAAAAATTCCTGCCAATGGGAATGCAAGTTTGTAAAGAGTCGGATCACTCTCATTTATAAAGAGAAAAGTTGCAAGAATTCCAAGAAAACCAAATATTCCAATTCCATCAATGAAGTCTTGGGCTTTTTTATTTACTTCCTCACTCAAATTTTGAGGCACCCATTTGACCGCAAGTGCAGCGCCAAGAAATAGTCCGATGCTATGTGTATCTGTGCCAAAGTAGACGTGACTTACTTGTGCCGCATCAGCAGAATCAATGCGCAGGGAGAGCAATAAAAGGGAGATACCGGAGAAACTGGCAATCAGAAGTGCGGTTCCTGGAATTTTATTCTTACCCAAGAAACGTAGGACAAGAAGCAATATCAATGGCCATAACAAATAGAACTGGGCTTCAACCCCCAATGACCAGGTGTGTTGAAGTAGAGGAGGCCTTCCAATTGATTCAAAATAATCAGTGTGGCGAAAAACAAGCCACCAATTCATAGCTCCAAATATTGAAAATGGTGCATCTGTGAGAAATCTCTTGATGGTATCCGGGGCCCAAACACTGACAAAGAGTGCTGTTGTAATGATCATAAATAAAAGTGGAGGAAGAAGACGTCTAATTCGCGCTATATAAAAGGCACGTAAATCTAAACCGCCACTTCGTTGAATTGAATCTAAAAGCAAGCGAGTTATTACATAACCTGAGATTACGAAGAAGAGGTCAACTCCAAGAAAGCCACCAGGTATCCAGGAAATTCCTAAGTGATAAAGAAGTACAGCGATAACTGCAACTGCACGCAAACCATCGATTGCAGGGATGTAACGGATGCCGCGGGGGGAAGCCATATTTATTACTTACGCTTAGTTGTAGATTTCTTTGCAGCCTTCTTCTTAGCAGATGCAGCTTTCTTTGCAGGCGGCGATATCGCTGCTTTTGTGCGTTCACTCTTGACTGTGATTGGCCCGCTATTGATGAGCGTGTTGTCATCATTGAGATTATTGAGAACGCTTTGTTGTAATTCCGAAAGTCGAACAAAAGCAGATTCCAAACGTGTACGAGACTGATGAATAGCATTCTCAGCAGCATCGAGTGATTGTGTTTGAATTTTGTACAAACGCTCAGCTTCTCCAATAACACTTGCTAGCCAATGGCGATAATTTGCTATCTCACCGGTTGCTGAACTAATTATTCTTTCACCTTCACGTCGCGCTGCAGTTCCCAGTGCTGTTGCTTCACGCTTTTTTGCTTCAATTATTGATTCTGCCTCAGATTCTGAACGAGAAATCATCTCTGCTGCTTCTGATTCAGCTACTTGAATATATTTACGACCACGAGACTCAGCACCTGAAAGTATTGAGCGCGCCTTGAGCTCTACGCTCTCGAGAGTATCTTTTGCAGTTCGAGTTGTTTCTTTGACCACGCGGTCAGCTGCAGCTTGAGCTTTTGCTTCACGGAGTTGAGCAGACTTAATCATCGACATTGCTGTCTCAGTTGCAAGGATTTCAAATTCTTCTTTACTCAGTGAAGTGATGTCGCGACGTGAGCGAAGATCTGATAACTGATTCTCAAGTTCGCGAATGCGGTCGACTGAGTTAGGTTCAGCTGGCTCTTCGCCCTTGAAACCGACCCAACTTAGAAATGAGTTCTTCTCGCCCATGTCACCCTCGCACTATTTTTGTAGAACTCCTATGAAGTTCTAAATGAGAACCCTAGATTAGAGTACAGACGGCCCTCTTCAAAAGTGCTTTATAGAGAATATATAAGCCCACGATGAGGGGATTGCAGTGGGTTACTTCGTATAAATGGCGATTGAAATTGCTACATATTGGGAGATCCACGCAGCGAGGACAAATATATGAAAGAGCTCGTGGAAGCCGAAATATTTTGCATACCTACCTGGGCGCTTGAGAGCATAGAAAATTGCACCTATTGAATAGAGAAGCCCACCGAAAATAATTGGAAGAAGTATCCAGAGCCCACCTTCACGATACATCTGTGGCAAGTAAGCCACGGCAAACCATCCAAGAAGTAAATAATTTGCAACATAGAGCCAACGTGGGGCACCGACCCAAAAGACGCGAACAGCAACACCGATGAGTGCGCCAACCCAAATAACAGAGAGCAATATTGTGCGGTCGCGACCATGAAGCAAGGTCACCGCAAAGGGTGTGTAAGAACCGGCAATAAGAAGATTTATATTGGCATGATCAAAGCGACGCCAAATCTTTTTCTTCTCTGGTGACCACGGCACGCGATGATAAATAGCAGAGACGCTAAATAAAAGAATTGCAGTTATGGAGTAAAGAGCAACTGCAAATTTGAATGAGTTCTTACTAAGTATGAATAGAACTAGCGAAGCAATAATGACAGCAGGGGTAGCACCTAGATGAAACCAACCACGCAACTTTGGTGGCACTACTTGTTGCGTCATGGTGGCTCCGATCAATGGGCTACCCCCGACTGTACGGCAATTATCCTTTTGCGGCTGCGAAACCAACTTCTAGATCTGCCTTGATATCGGCGATGTTTTCAAGACCAATGCTCAAGCGAACAAGACCTGGTGTCACCCCAGCATCTAATTGTTCTTGAGGACTAAGTTGTGAATGTGTTGTTGTTGCTGGATGAATTACGAGAGAACGAACATCACCAATATTTGCAACATGGCTAAAGAGTTTGAGAGATTCAACAAATTTCTTTCCTGCTTCAACTCCACCCTTGAGTTCAAAGGAGAGCACAGAGCCAGGGCCCTTAGGTGAATACTTCTTCGCCAATGCGTTATATGGAGAGGATGCAAGTGCTGCGTAATTTACTTTCTCCACACTTGAATGCTTCTCCAGCCAAGCTGCAACTGCTTGTGCATTCTCAACGTGGCGCTCAATTCGAAGGCTTAGTGTTTCGAGTCCTTGAGCGAGTAACCAGGCATTAAATGGTGACACTGCTGCTCCAATATCACGAAGTAGTTGCAAGCGAATCTTGAAGATGTATGCAAGGTTTGCGCCAAATGCAGAGCCAACTCCAAGTGCTTGAGCAAAAACTAAGCCGTTGTAGCTAGGGTCTGGTTCATTGAATCCCTTGAACTTCTCTGGGTACTGCGCGTAGTCAAACTTTCCAGAGTCAATAATTGCTCCAACGACAGTATTTCCATGACCAGATAAGAACTTAGTTGCAGAGTGAACAACCACATCTGCTCCATATTCAATTGGCTTGATGAGATATGGCGTAGCAACGGTGTTATCAACAATGAGTGGAACACCAATTTCGTGGGCAATATCTGCAATTGTCTGGATATCTAAGATTTCATTCTTTGGATTTGCAATGGTCTCACCAAAGAATGCTTTTGTATTTGGACGAACTGCTTTGCGCCATGATGCAGGATCACTTGGATCATCTACAAATGTTACTTCGATACCAAACTTTGGCAATGTGTAATGGAACAAGTTATATGTTCCACCGTAGAGACTTGGGCTTGAAACAATGTGGTCGCCAGCTTGTGCAATATTGAGAATTGAGTACGTTGTTGCAGCAGAACCTGATGCCACGAGAAGTGCAGCAACGCCACCTTCGAGTGCTGCAAGACGCTGTTCAACAGCATCTTGAGTTGGATTCATAATGCGTGTGTAAATATTTCCCATTTCAGCAAGACCGAAGAGATTTGCAGCATGTTGCGTATCGCGGAATTGGTATGCAGTTGTTTGATACAACGGCAGCGCACGCGCCCCAGTTGTTGGATCGGGTACTTGCCCAGCATGAATCTGTAGGGTTTCAAATGACCATTCTTGTTCTGACATTGCAGACTCCCTCTATCGGTACGCCTTGTAGCGAGGGGTAAAAAATAGCAACCTTGTGCGGATACTTCTCACGAGGCATTAGTTGCTGCAAAGGGGATGCACATGGGCACCCCTAGAGTCGGGATTGCCCCTTATTGAGCCTAGAAAGCAAAAAAATCATGCAAAATTCTTTCGTTTGTGGGTGCAAAATGCTCGCAAATACCCCAAAATAAGACCTATCGGAGTCCAACGGCGTTCCTCGAGGACGCCATTGAGTCTGATTTTCAAAGGTCGCCCGATCTTTGATATGCAATCTGAATCTTTCGGAAAGGCCGATTATGTTGAAACTCGACAGCGACCAATGGAACCTCGTCTATAACGTATTCTCGTTTGGACTAGTTTCAATGCTTGCCTGCACAATCTTCACACTAGTTTCACAGCAACGTGTTCTTGCAAAGTATCGCACTGCTCTAGTGATGTCATCAATGGTTACATTCATTGCTGGTTACCACTACCTGCGTATCTTTGATTCTTTCAAAGAATCATCAATGGACATGTCAGTAAATGTCAGTGGCGCACAAGGCTCATTCAATGAGGCTTACCGCTATGTTGACTGGCTTCTCACTGTCCCACTTCTACTTGTAGAAGTTATTGCAGTTCTAGCACTTGCTAAGGAAGTTTCACGCTCACTAATCATGCGCCTCGTTCCAGCATCAGCTGCAATGATCGCACTTGGTTACCCAGGTGAAATTTCAAATGATCAGAACACACAGGTTCTCTATGGTGTTCTTTCAACACTTCCTTTCCTCTACATCCTCTATGTCTTGTTCGTAGAACTTGGCAAGTCACTTGATCGTCAACCAGAAGGCGTTGCAGCAACAGTTGGTCGCTTGCGTCTTCTCTTGGTCGCCACATGGGGCGTATACCCAATCTCATACATCCTTGGTATGGGCGAAGGTATGGCAACAGCAGAGCAGTTCGTAGGAGTACAAGTTGGTTACACAATTGCTGACGTATTGGCAAAGTGCGTATTCGGTCTAACAATTTTCAAGATCGCACGCATGAAGTCAATGGCAGAAGGCATGAAGGACGACCACTAATTACTAAGTAAATAAGGGGTGTCGGGAAACCGGCACCCCTTATTTTTTT
>CAMBGL010000007.1 GCA_945866155.1 Bifidobacterium breve | reverse complement strand
GGAGGAAATGGATTCTCATTTGTATTCATCGCTGCTTGCGATGGAACTTGTGGGGCGCCATAAGGGCTCAGCGATTGAAGATCGGTGCGAAGTGGCAGCCACGTCGGCCATTGCGCCGTCATGATTTTTTCTCAAATCTTGCCGACATTGCTTCACCGTGTGCTGGTAGGTCCTCAGAGTTAGCAAGAGTGATTACGGTTGCTGCAATATCTGTAAATGCTTTCTCGCCATACTCAATGAAATGTAGGCCTCGAAGAAAAGTTGCGACAGATAATCCACTTGAATGACATGCACATCCACCTGTAGGAAGTACGTGATTCGATCCCGCAGAATAATCGCCTAGTGATACTGGAGAAAAACGTCCAATGAATACGGCCCCAGCGTTGCGAATCTTGGATGCTACCGATTGGGCATTGAGAGTTTGAATCTCTAGGTGCTCGGCTGCGTATGCGTTGACTACATCAATTCCTTGCGAAAGCGAATCAACTAGAACTATCGCTGATTGAATTCCGCCAAGTGCTGTAGTTATTCGCTCGAAATGTTTAGTACGTGAAACACGCACGGCTAGTTCTTTTTCAACAGCTGTGGCAAGTTCTTGTGAATCCGTGACAAGAATTGCTGCGGCAATCGTGTCATGTTCTGCCTGGCTAATCAGATCTGCCGCGACATCGCTAGCTAGCGCCGATGAGTCTGCAAGGATTGCAATCTCTGTTGGGCCTGCCTCTGAATCAATTCCAACGATTCCACGAAGTGCGCGTTTGGCTGCTGCAACATATATATTTCCTGGACCCGTGACCATGTCACATTTTTCACAAAGATCCTTCATTCCATATGCAAATAATGCAACAGCTTGCGCTCCCCCAATAGCAAAAACTTCTGTGATTCCAAGAAGTGCGCACGCAGCCAGAATTGTTGGGTGCGGTAATCCCCCAAATTCTTTTTGTGGTGGGGAGGCAACAGCAATGCTCGCTACCCCTGCAATTTGTGCTGGAATCACATTCATCAACACTGAACTTGGATACACGGCGCGACCACCTGGAACATAGAGTCCAACTCGATCCACAGGTATCCATCGCTCCGTAACACTTCCACCATCAACAACTGTCGTAGTGCCATCGCTTCGACGCTGGTCATTGTGAACTTTAGTAATACGCGCAGCTGAAACTTCTAAGGCAGTACGAATCTTGGGATCTAATTGAGCTAAAGCCTCATCCAATGCTGACTGTGGAACACGAATTGAAGGAGGGAGAACACCATCAAATTCTTGCGCTAGCGCTAAGAGATCTGACTCATTTCCATTCTTGACGCGATGCAAAATTGGTTCGATTATTTTCATAGCAGCGGCAACATCCATCGCTGCGCGAGGAAGTGCGCTTTGATATTCGAACTTGGATAGCGAGCGTCCGCGTAGGTCAACGGTACGAATCATTGGCTTATTGTAGAGCTTGCAATTAAAACCTTGCCCGCAATTAAACGGTGACGAGGCAGGCAGGACCCAGAATAGATTTGAGATCTGCGCTCAAACTCGGAGATGCTGTGACAAGGGCATCGACTTTCATGATTGTTTTTGCGCCATTGTCATCGAGATAGAGGTGAACTTCTCGCTTGCCAGGATGGGTTCTCAAAATCTCTTTCATCCGTTCGACAATGGGTGGGGTGCACTGATTGATTGGCATAGAAATGACAAGTGGGCCAACAGGGCCACGCGAAATATCAGGCATCGTCATTTCAACTGCAGTAAAGCGCAATTGCTCTTCGCGACGATCTACTCGACCACGAATTGTCACAATACGATCCTCTGTCAGCGACATTGAATATTGGTTATATGTTTTTGAGAAAAATAGCGCTTCGACAGAGCCTTCAAGGTCTTCAATGGTGACAACAGCCCAGGATGCGCCTTGGCGAGTTACTTTACGAGTGACACCTGTAATCAATCCCCCGACAGTAACCATAGATTCGTGTGTTGCGCCCTCTTCAACTAATTGGCTAATTGTCATATCTGTATTTGCACGCAAAATATGTTCAACACCAAGGAGTGGGTGATCGGATACATAAAGACCAAGCATCTCTCGCTCATAACTGAGCAACATCGCTTTCTCCCATTCACCAGTTGGGATTTCAATATCTAAACCTGCAACGGCGCTTACTGTTTCGCCTCCGAAGAGATCAAACTGACCGATTGCTTCTGCTCTCTTGGTTTCAATGATTGAGTCAATTGCTTCCAAATAGATAGACATCAGGCCCTTGCGAGTGGCACCGAGTGAACCGAATGCACCAGCTTTGATAAGTGATTCGATTGTTTTCTTATTACAGACGGCAACATCTACCTTGGCTAAGAAATCTCCAAATGATGCGTAACGTCCCTTTGTATCGCGCGAGCTTTTGATAGAAGCGACTACGCCTTCTCCTACATTTCGAATCGCTGCGAGTCCAAAGCGAATATCTTTTCCACGAGGTGTGTACTCAGCATCTGATTCATTGACATCTGGTGGCAATACTTGAATTCCCATGCGGCGACATTCGCTGAGATACAAAGCAGATTTATCCTTATCATCACGAACACTTGTTAGTAGCGCTGCCATATATTCCGTTGGGTAATTAGCTTTGAGATAGGCAGTCCAATACGAAACCATTCCATATCCCGCGCTGTGTGCACGGTTGAAGGCGTAATCAGAGAATGGAATAAGAACTTCCCACAAGCGATTAATAGCTGCATTAGAGAAACCGTTCTCTTTCATGCCAGCTTCAAATGGAACGTATTCTTTATCTAGAATTTCTTTATTTTTCTTACCCATTGCTTTACGCAATAGATCTGCGCGACCGAGTGAGAAACCTGCGACTTTTTGCGCAATTGCCATTACTTGTTCCTGATAAACAATGAGACCGTATGTATCACCTAAAATTTCGTCGAGAGGTCTATGCAGCTCTGGGTGAATTGGCTCTACTGGCTTTCGACCATTTTTACGATCGGCATAGTTATTGTGGGCATTTTCACCCATTGGTCCAGGACGGTAGAGAGCGATAACTGCAGAAATATCTTGAAAAGAATCTGGTGATAGGGCACGAAGTAATGCTCGCATTGAGCCACCATCGAGTTGGAATACTCCCAATGTGTCACCGCGAGATAAGAGTTGATAGGTCTTTAGATCATCAAGAGTGAGATCTTCGAGAACAATATCTATTCCTTGGTTTGCTTTGATATTGAGCAAACAATCATCTAGTACAGATAAGTTTCGAAGTCCAAGAAAGTCCATCTTGAGAAGTCCGATTGATTCGCAAGCACCCATATCAAACTGCGTGATAATTGCGCCATCGGCTTCACGTCGATGAATTGGAATAACATCGAGTAGAGGTTCGCGCGAGAGAATTACACCAGCAGCGTGTACTCCCCACTGTCGCTTGAGACCTTCCAGACCTCTCGCAGTATCTACAACTCGCTTTGAATCTGCATCAGTGTCATAGAGAGTTCTAAATTCGCCAGCCTCTGAATATCGCTCATCTTTAGGGTCAAAAATTCCTGACAGAGATATATCTTTACCCATCACAGATGGTGGTAGAGCCTTTGTTAGTTTTTCACCAATGACATAGGGATATCCAAGAACGCGAGTTGAATCTTTGAGTGCTTGCTTTGATTTGATGGTGCCATAGGTAATGATTTGAGCAACGCGATCTTCACCATATTTCTCTGTTGCATAACGAATCATTTCGCTGCGTCGACGTTCATCGAAGTCCAGATCAATATCTGGCATTGAGATACGTTCTGGATTCAAGAATCGTTCAAAAAGTAAGCCATGTACAAGTGGATCAAGTCCTGTAATTCCAAGTGAATATGCAACGAGTGAACCTGCAGCAGAACCGCGACCTGGACCAACACGAATTCCAACTTTTTTAGCGTGTGCAACTAAGTCGGCTACAACAAGGAAGTAACCAGGAAATCCCATCTTCTCCATGACACCAAGTTCATATGACAAGCGATCTTTGTATTCTTGAGCAACATTTTCACCGAGACGCCATATAAGTCCGCGCTCTGATTCTTTGACTAGCCACGTATCTTCGGTTTCTCCATTAGGTACTGAGAATTGTGGGAGTAAATTCTCGCCTTCGCGAAGTTTTACATCGCATCGCTCGGCAATAAGTAATGTGTTATCACAAGCCTCTGGTAACTCCTTGAAGAGTTCGCGCATTTGCGCAGGTGTCTTGAGATAAAACTCGTCATTATCGAATTTGAATCGCTTTGGGTCAGCCAACGTTGAACCAGATTGCACACAGAGCAGCGCTTCATGGGAGGGCGCATCTGCATTGAATGTGTAATGCAGATCATTTGTTGCAAGTAAAGGTAGACCCAACTCTTTACCAAGTTTGAGTAAGTCAGCTTTTACACGTGTTTCAACATCAATTCCGTGATCCATCAGTTCAAGGAAGAAGTTCTCTTTTCCAAAAATATCTCGAAGCTCACTTGCAGCACGAACAGCCTCCTTATAGGCACCCATTCGTAGGCGAGTTTGTATCTCACCCCCTGGGCAACCAGTAGTTGCGATTAGACCACTTGAATACTGCGAAAGTAATTCACGATCCATGCGTGGCTTGTAGTAATAGCCTTCGAGGGAGGCAAGAGATGAAAGCCGAAAAAGATTTGAAAGACCCTGGTTATTTTCAGCCAAAATTGTCATGTGCGTATAAGCGCCACCACCAGAGACATCATCTTCTCCGCCATCAGCCCACTTCACTCGCTTTTTTTCAAAGCGTGATTCTGGGGCGACATAGGCTTCAATACCGATGATTGGTTTTACGCCAACTTTTTTTGCCTGCTTATAAAAATCAAATGCACCAAAAACATTTCCGTGATCCGTCATTGCTATTGCAGGCATTTCCTGGCGAGCAACCTCTGCTACTAAATCTCCAACGCGCGCCGCACCATCGAGCATTGAGTACTCGGTATGAACGTGTAAATGGACAAAAGAATCAGATGACATGATGAGCGAGGTTAGTCCTTAGGGAAGGACTGCGTCGGAAAGCAACGCCAAAGAGCCAATGAGGTCAGCGGGATACGGTGCTTCAAATCTCATATTGTGACCTGATAGTGGATGTTTGAAAGTAAGTTCTTTGGCATGAAGCCATGGTCGAGACATCGCCAGACTTGCAGCCAATACTGGATCTGCTCCATATGTCATATCTCCCACGAGTGGGTGATTGAGTGCAGAGAAATGAACTCTAATTTGATGAGTGCGACCAGTCTCTAATTCAACCTGCACGAGTGAGACTCCGCGATAAAACTCAATTACTTCATAGTGAGTAATTGATGGTTTTCCTTGTGCAACAACTGCAAATCGATGATCTTCTTTCGGATGTCGATCTATCGGTGCATCAATAGTTCCCGTTGTGGGATCCATATGTCCCTGAATGATCGCGTGATAAATTTTCTCAACGCTGCGATCACGGAATGCCTCTTTGAGAACACTAAATGCTCGATCACTCTTTGCAACAATCATCAGGCCACTTGTGCCAACATCTAGGCGATGAACAATTCCTTGACGCTCTGCTGGACCACTAGTTGAAACAGAATATCCAGCAGCCATAAGTGCGCCAACAACTGTTGGGCCGCTCCATCCAGGACTTGGATGTGCTGCGCAACCAACTGGCTTATCAATGACAATGAGGTCATCATCATCAAAGACCACTCGCAAGCCATCTAGTGGGGTCAATGGAATTGGCGCTGCATTAATCTGTTCAGGCAAAAGAACTTCAATAATTTGTCCTGCTTCAACGCGTGCTGATTTCTGCATTGCTTCGCCATTAGTGGTGATATCGCCATCTTCTAGAAGGCGAACCACTGATGTGCGTGAGAGTCCGAGTACGCGAGTAAGAGCGCTATCGATTCGCTCGCCTGCTACCCCTTCAGGAACTGAAAGAGTTCGTAATTCTCGTGACATTTCTAAACTCCAGGCTTATCTGGTCGATCATTTCTAGGGGCAACCGGCGCAATATTGCGCACTGAAAGGATGACCGAAATTCCAGCTGCTATAACAATAGCGCTATCTGCAATATTAAATACTGGCCAATGAGGAAGGGCAATCCAATCAATAACGTGTCCCCTCAAGAAACCTGGCGCGCGAAAAATACGATCACTAAGATTTCCAAGCACACCGCCAAGGAGTAATCCAAGAACAAGAGCCCATCCGCGATGAACGATGCGAGGTGCTACATATGTGATCATGAGAATAACTGCCAGGGCGAATAGAGAGAGAAAAAGCGTTGCACCTGTTGCGAAACTAAATGCCGCTCCCGGATTTCGCACAAAGGTGAGTTGAAGAAATGAACCAATCAATTTTACTGGCTCGCGTTGCGAGAGAGTCGAAACTGCCCATGCTTTAGTTGCTAGATCAAAAAGAAAGATTATCCAAGCGCTAACATAAAGGAAGCGCCAATGCTGTTGGGGTGCTTGGCGCAAATTAGCGCCGCTCTTCCTTCTGCTTACAGACCATGCATAGAGTTGCACGCGGGAAAACCTGCAGACGAGCTTTACCAATAATATTTCCACAGACTTCGCACTTACCGTATGTCTTGTTATCAATTCGCTCTAATGCTCGCTCAGTTTGAAGAACCATTTCGCGAGCATTAATTACAAGAGACATTTCATGTTCGCGCTCGAAAGTCTTGGTTCCTGCATCTGCTTGATCATCGCCTGAGCCTTCACCTGATTCCTTAATCAGTGAATCCATCTCGGCTTCAACTAGGGTTAACTCATGTTGTAAGCGAAGTAAATCTTTTGTGACTTCACCACGAATCGCCTTGAGCTCTGCCGCACTCCATGGAGATTCATTGTCACTAACAACTACTGGAGTTGGTGCACCTTTGATTGGCTTGAGGGGTGCAACTTTCTTTCCACTTTTTGCCGGACGTGGTGGAGGAAGCATTGTGAGGCGACGCTCTTCAACAACTGGAACAACTACCGGAGCAACAATTGTTGAGACACTTACAGTCTGAGATTTTTCATCAACAGTTAGGGTCGTCTTCGAAGGAAATGGTTTTCCTGGAGCCTTCTTGACTGGAATGCTCTTTACTGCGCTCTTCTTCGCGACCGCTTTCTTTGCAGGGGCCTTCTTTGCAGGCGCCTTTTTAGCAGCGACTTTCTTTGCAGGCGCCTTTTTCGCTACAGGCTTCTTAGCTGCGCTCTTCTTTGCTGGGGCGCTTTTCTTAGGCATGGCGCGCACCTTATGCGCAATCGGGCGATCGCACCAACTTCGCCACGGGTAAATTGCTCACGCAATGCTCTAGACTCGTGCCTGTACACATTTCGAGCGTTGACGGGGCCATCACCTCACGAGCTTGTTGGAAGAGTCGAGTGAATATTCATTCGAGGTAGAACCAATGGTGTTCTCAATAAGAGGTATCGAGAATTCGATACAAGGCGGGTGGTACCGCGAGTTATCCATTGAGATGGAAATTCGTCCCTCCAGTTCCATACAGCGGAGCTATCTGGAGGGTTTTTTAATGTCATTTCGTGCGATTCCTGCATCCATAGATCTGCCTGCAATGGAACATTCAATTCTAAAATTTTGGAAAGAAAACTCCATTTTCGAAGAGAGCACTAAGGCTCGCGCAAATGGCGAGGCGTGGACTTTCTATGAAGGTCCCCCAACAGCAAATGGATTACCCGGAACGCACCATATTGAAGCGCGTGTTTTCAAAGATGTATTCCCTCGTTTTCAAACCATGAAAGGCAAACTCGTAGAACGTAAAGCGGGTTGGGATTGTCATGGTCTGCCAGTTGAGATTGCAGTTGAAAAAGAACTTGGTTTCTCGGGCAAGGGAGATATTGAAAAGTTTGGTATCGCGCAATTCAATGACAAGTGCCGACAATCAGTAACACGCCACGTAGATGCATTTGAAACTATGACAAATCGTATGGGCTTCTGGGTTGATTTCGATCAAGCGTATTGGACGATGGCTCCAGAATATGTCGAAAGTGTTTGGTGGAGCCTCAAAGAAATTTGGAAAAAAGGATTACTTGTCCAGGATCATCGTGTTGCACCGTATTGCCCGCGTTGTGGCACAGGATTATCTGATCACGAATTAGCCCAAGGGTACGAAAGCGTTGTGGATCCATCCGTCTACGTACGTTTTCCGATTACATCGGGTGAGCTCGCAGACCTTGGTGCATCACTTCTTGTGTGGACAACAACGCCGTGGACCCTTGTATCAAATACCGCTATTGCTGTGCATCCAGATGTTGACTATGTATTAGTAGAAGTAACACATGAAGAAAAGAGCGAACTCTTAGTTGTCGCTGATGCGCTTCAAGGCGCACTTACTGGTGAAGTCAAAGTGTTGCGCACCATGCTTGGTAAGGATTTAGAGCGCACAACTTATTCTCGACCATTTGATTATGTTGAAATACCAGACTCGCATTACGTCGTGTTGGCAACATATGTAACGACTGAAGATGGAACAGGCCTTGTTCACCAATCCCCTGCCTTTGGTGCAGATGACTTACAAGTCTGTCGTGCATATGGATTACCGGTCATAAATCCTGTTGCACCAGATGGAACATTTCTGCCTGACGTTGCAGTTGTTGGTGGGCTATTTTTCAAAGATGCAGATAAGCCACTTGTAAAGGAGCTAAGAAGTAAAGGACTTCTCTATAAGCATCAACCATATGAGCATCAATATCCACATTGCTGGCGCTGTCACACAGCACTTATCTACTACGCGCAACCATCGTGGTACATCCGTACTACTTCAATCAAAGATGCACTCATTCGTGAAAACCAGAAAACAGATTGGCATCCAGAAACGATCAAAGATGGTCGCTACGGCGACTGGCTCAATAACAATATCGACTGGGCGCTATCTCGCAATAGATTCTGGGGAACTCCGCTTCCAATTTGGCGATGTGAGAACAAGCATGAAATCTGTATCGCATCCCTTGCCGAACTTGGTGAATTAGCAGGTACAAATCTTTCTAATCTCGATCCTCATCGCCCCTTTGTAGATGACATTACTTTCTCTTGCCAAGAGTGCAAGGAAGTAATGACACGTATTCCCGAAGTAATTGATTGTTGGTATGACTCTGGCGCTATGCCATTTGCTCAATGGGGCTATCCGCACAAGGAGGGTTCTGCTGAAAAATTTGCAAAGGCCTATCCTGCAGATTTTATTGCCGAAGCAATCGATCAAACACGTGGGTGGTTCTACACACTTATGACAATTGGAACTCTTGTATTCGATAAGAGTTCCTATTCAACAGTTCTCTGTCTTGGCCACATTCTCGATGAAGATGGTCGCAAAATGAGTAAGCACTTGGGCAATGTTCTAGAACCAATTTCATTGATGGAACAACATGGTGCTGACGCTGTTCGTTGGTACATGCTTGCAGCTGGTTCACCATGGGCGGCTCGTCGCGTTGGTCATACCGCTATCAATGATGCACTTCGCAAGACACTGCTCACCTACTGGAACACTGTTTCATTCCATTCTCTCTACGCTCACGCTGCAAATTTTGATCTCAAGGATTCCCCGGCACCAAGTGAGAGAACCCTTATGGATAAGTGGATTCTTTCTGAACTCAATTTACTGATTCAAGAAGTTGATGCTGCTTATTCAGATTTCGATTCACAAAGCGCAGGAAAAGAGCTCGCACGCTTTATTGATGATCTTTCCAATTGGTATGTACGCCGCTCAAGGCGACGCTTTTGGGATGGAGATGCGAGTGCCTTAGCAACGCTTCATGAATGTCTTACCGTTCTAACTCAACTTCTTGCCCCGATGATTCCATTTATAACGGAGCAGGTATGGCAAGAATTGGTGCGTCCAACTAATGCTGAGGCATCTCACTCGGTACATCTGAGTGATTTCCCTATCGCGGATAAGTCCATGATTAATCTTGATTTGCGTCGTGAAGTCTCACTTACCAAGCGAATCGTTGAACTTGGACGCGCTGCTCGCGCAGAATCCGGAGTCAAGATTCGTCAGCCACTTTCGCGTGCTCTCATTGCAGCAAGCGGGTGGGCATCGTTGCCAGTTGCGATGCGAGAACAAATTGCTGATGAACTTAATGTGATTTCACTAGAAGATATCGCCGATGCCGATGGAGATTTGGTTGATATCTCAATCAAGGCGAATTTTAGAACTCTTGGAACAAAGTTCGGCGGTGCTGTTCAAGAAATAGCTAAAGCCATTGGTGCACAGGATGCAACAGAACTAGTTCGCACTCTGCGCAGCAAAGGAAGAACGACGATTTCCGCAGGCTCATCTTCTTGGGAAATATCATTAGAAGATCTGGCTATAACCGAGGTTCCCAAGAGTGGCTGGATGGTGGCAAGCCATGATGGAGAGAGCGTTGCACTCGATCTAGAACTCACTCCAACTCTCATTGCTGCAGGAAATGTCCGTGAAGTTATTCGACTCATTCAAGAGCGTCGCAAGAGTGATGGTTTTGAAATTTCAGATCGGATTGATATCGCATGGAATGCATCCGATCTAGTTGCTCAGGCCCTACTCGCTGATCTTGAACATATCAAGAGTGAGGTTCTAGCAATCAATATGAAGCAAGATTTCGCACTCGAAATTTCCGATAACGAACTAGGAATGAATGTAATCCTGAAAAAGAATTCCTAATTCCTTAGAGCGAGCCAACTATTGGAATCAAGAGCTGGATAGCGAAAAAAAGTACGATGAAAGAGAGATCTAAACTCACTGCGCCAAGACGAAGTGGCGGAATAAATCGTCGCACGAAACTCATTGGCTTTTCAGTTATTGAATATACGGCTTCAACAAAATAGAGAGAGATTCCGCTGGGACGCCAGTTGCGCACAAACATTCTTACGTAATCAAGAATCAAGCGGCCCAAGAGTGCAAAGAGGAAGATCTGCAGAATGAGAACAAGAATCGTACCGATTCGAAACATACGCTATAAGTTAGTTCTGATTGAAAAAGCTAGCTTGCGCAGCTGCGGATTTATCTTCAGAACTTACAGAAACATTTGCTGGTGAGAGTAGGAACACTTTCTTTGTCACTCTTTCAATCGTTCCATTGAGACCGAATGCAAGCCCACTTGCAAAATCTATGAGGCGTGTACATGCAGCTTCATCCATGTCAGTGAGATTGATGATGACTGGATTGCCTTGACGATAGTGCTCACCGATTGTGCGTGCTTCATTATAAAAACGTGGATGAAGAGTGATGATGCGATCTAACACCGGAAGATCTAATTGAGGAGCAGCTGCAAGAGTTGCGCTCTGCATGGAACCTACTTGACGTGGTTCGCGAGTCTTGATGCGAACATCTGGCACACGTGCAGCTTCTTGAGCAGCAACAGGTGTATCAAATTCAGGGTCATCCATAAGTCCGAGATAGTTTGCGACGCGTCGCATTGCGTTAGCCATACCTGAAATTTTACAGCGCAGGCGTGCGGGAACCGAGGATTGAGCTGCCTACCCGTATATGTGTCGCTCCATGTGAAATTGCACTTTCATAGTCACCACTCATCCCTGCAGATAGGGCGGTCGCACTTGGATAATTCCTAGAAAAGGCCCCGTGAATTATTGCTAATTCTGCAAAAGCTTTATCTGCTTCAACTCCCAATGGGGCAACGGCCATGAGTCCCATAAGTTGAATTCCGGCAGTGGAAATAGCTACATCAGCTAATCTGGAGAGATCGTGCGCCGGCACTCCCCCGCGGCCATGTGCGCCATCGAGTGATACTTGGATGAAGATTGCAAGTGGTGCACCCTGACGCTCTTTGCACAGCGTTGCAATTTTTTCTAAATGTTCTTGAGAATCGAGTGAATGTATATAACTCGCCCATTTGGTTATAGATTTCAATTTATTGCTCTGAATCTGTCCCTGAAAATGCCAATTCCCTTGTACTTCCTGTGACTTGGCAGCGCCTTCACTATCTCGATTTTCGCCAAAGTCTCGCATACCTAATTCGTGAAGAATTGCTACATCAGTTGCTGGAAATGTCTTGGTGACAGCGATGAGTTCTATCTCACCGAGATCGCGATTAGAAGCTCGAGCACTTTTTTGAATTTTTTCGCGTACCTGCACAAGATTGTGCTCTATCTCCTCTTTACGAGTATTCATAATGAAATCACTCCTACAGTTCGACCAGTTACTCCATCGCGGCGGTATGAAAAATGGTCCAAGCTTTCTACGGTACAAATTTCTGACACATTTACGATGACACCACGTTGGACAAGTATCTCCTGTAGCGGGCGAGCTATGTCTAATGCGTGAGTGCCATCGCATGTTTGCGATCGAGATTCTGGATATTTTGAAATGACTTCTTCAAAAACATCTTGAGAGACTTCATAACAAGTCCCACAAATATGCGGACCAATCCAAGCACTAAAATTCTTACCTCCTAAACGCTTCATCTCATCTAATACCTTTAGGGCGATATCGTTGACTAAACCTTTTCGCCCAACATGAACAGCTGCCACAACGCTATCTCCATGTATAAGAAGTGGAATGCAATCTGCAACTTGTACCGCTAAGTTGATTGCAGGGGTAGTTGTAATTAGTGCATCACATGTTGGTATTGACTCATCTGCTGATTGCACAAAATGAAACGTATCGCTATGAACTTGATTCATAAAAATCGTAGCGCCAACACGAGCTACTAATGAGGCTCTGTTAGCAGACACATTGCCTGGGATATCACCAACATGGTCTCCAAAATTGAGATAGTCATATGGCGGCGCACTAACTCCGCCAAACCTATCCGTGAAGAGTGTGAACAAGTACCCCTACTTCATAAAGTCAGGGATATCGATCTCGTCTTCGGCAACGAGTTCTTCAAAGGTAACTCTCTTCCTAGGCAATACATCCTCGCCGGCTTCCATTGCAAAGGAGATTGGGTCATTTGCTGCAATTGGATCTGCTACTCCGTTGAGTGAAGCAGCATCAATGATTGGCATAGCAACACGCTTAGGCTCTCCGCCTGCAAAGCCAGCGGCAACCACAGTGATTCGAACTTCATCACCTAATGCATCATCGATTGTTGTACCAAAAATAAATTTCGCATCAGGATGAACTGCGCTTTGCACTAATTCGCAGGCCTCATTTACTTCAAATAATCCAAGATCTGATCCACCTGATACAGAGAGGAGAACACCCATTGCGCCATCAATTGATGCCTCTAATAGTGGACTTGAAATTGCAAGTTCAGCTGCGCGAATAGCGCGGTTTTCACCACGAGCAGAACCAATTCCCATAAGTGCAGATCCTGCACCCGACATCACTGCCTTTACATCTGCAAAGTCAAGATTGATAAGTCCTGGTTGAGTAATTATCTCTGTAATTCCTTGAACACCAGAGAGTAGAACTTGATCCGCGCTCTTGAACGCGTCCGCCAAAGTTATATTGCGATCTGAAATTGCAAGTAAGCGATCGTTGGGAATAACAATCAGTGTGTCAACTTCTGCGCGAAGATTTTCAATACCGATATCAGCTTGCGCAGAACGCAATTTTGCTTCGAATGAAAATGGGCGAGTAACTACACCAATAGTTAGTGCACCGAGATCGCGTGCAATCTTTGCAACAACTGGTGCCGCGCCTGTTCCTGTACCGCCACCTTCACCTGCTGTAACAAAAACCATATCTGCACCACGCAACATCTCTTCAATGTCATCTGCATGATCGAGTGCAGCTTCGCGACCCTTATCAGGATCCATTCCAGCGCCTAAACCTTTTGTTGTTTTGCGACCGATATCTAACTTCACATCGGCATCACTCATTAATAAATGTTGCGCATCAGTATTGATTGCAATGAATTCAACGCCTTTGAGTCCAACATCAATCATTCGATTAATTGCGTTGACTCCACCGCCACCAATACCAACAACTTTGATGACAGCTAAATAATTTTGCGGTGAAGCCACGGTTATCCTCCTAGGGAACTATAAACCTCAACTTGAGAGATATAGTTCTTATATTTATGCGTGGCATGAACGTAAAGCGAGTTGAGCATGTAAGCAAACACCGACGCGAAGAATTTTTATAAATATTTTTGGTTGTTATTTAACTATTGGTGCATGTGGAGCAGAAACATCGATGAGTGAAATCTTTGAATTCTCTTTCAAAGCAACGAGAGCTTCATAGACCTTGATCTTTAGATTCAAATCTGAATTACTCCCCCAAACAAGAGTGATCATTCTAGAACCTTCTTTCAGATTGACTTCAAATGAATCTTGATTTTTTGCCTTGATTGTTATGACTTTAGAGCGAAAAGTCTGCGGAAATTCTGTAAAAAGTTCTACAGCCGATAGTCCAAATGCTGTTGAGTTCGCCTCAACTATAGGTAGAGATTGAGAGAAACCACCAGGAATATCGAACAATGTTCCCGCTTTGTCGGTGAATTGGCCAGCAAAAATTCCAATAGGGATTCGAGGAGCCACCTCTATGGTCACGGTCCCATTGATCCAATTACGAGAGAGTTTAACGCTCTCTATCCAAAGCTCCTCTTGTAGTTTTCTACCCACAGCCCTTGGTTCAACTCGTGCCAACTTCTCACCAATGACTACTCCACTCAATTGTTGGATTGAGTTTTGCTTCGTTCCTGTAACTACAACTTTAGATACTGTAAAAAGTGACGACCATGCAATGAGATAAACGATAAGAGCGAAAATAGTAATTCCTAATAAAGAAAATATCCTACGATTGATTGAAATCACCTACTCCGCATCAAAACGTTTATCTAAACCAGCAACAATTATTGGAGCAAGAGAACTCACATCTCCCGCACCTAAGGTCAGGATTACATCGCCAGGTTGAGCCGACTCGATAAGAGTTTGTGTTGCATCAATAAAATTCGGAATAAATTCACCGTGTGTCATCTGATCTACGATTAGCTGTGAGCTCACACCAGGTATTGCTTTCTCGCTAGCAGCATAAACTTCAAGTAAGACTGCTCGATCAGCTTGGTTTAGTACTCGTGCAAATTCGTTGACGAAAGCCTGTGTGCGTGAATAGCGATGTGGTTGGAAAATTACTATTACTCGACCATCTCCTGCATAGCGACGTGCTGCTTGCAGAGTTACATCAATCTCAGTTGGGTGATGGCCGTAATCATCGACAACTCGAATGCCATGTACGGTTCCAATCAATTCGAAACGTCGACCTGTGCCTTGGAAGGTTGCCAATCCAGCAATAATTGCCGAATGTTCCAAACCAAGTGCCATACCCATCGCCAATACCGCACACCCATTGAGCAAATTATGATGACCGGGAACATGTAATTCAATGATTCCTAAACTCTTACCCCGCCATACAACGCGTGCTTTAGAACTCATCGCTAATAATTCGATTTTATCTATAACCAAATCTGAATCCGGATTCGTTCCGTAAGAAATAGTAGAAACAACTTTCTGGGCTTTACCCAATGCTTGCGAACCAGGGTCATCATTGCAATAAATAAGGAAGCCTTCAGGATTGATGGTCGTCGCAAAGTCCCCAAATGCCTCAGTCACCATTTCGGGGGTAGCAAAGAAATCCACATGATCATGTTCAACATTTGTAACAATTGCAGCGAAGGGATGATATTCAATAAAGGATCCATCTGACTCATCTGCCTCAGCTACAAATAACTCACCTGTTCCCTTATGCGCATTAGAACCTGATGCAGTGATTGTTCCCCCAATAGCAAAAGATGGATCTAAGCCACAGGATTGAAGCGCGACGGCAAGCATGGAAGAAGTCGTTGTTTTCCCATGCGTTCCGGCAACTGCAATGCTCTTAGAAACTGACATAAGAATCGCAAGTAATTGTGCGCGAGTGAGAATAGGTAAGGCAAGTTCACGCGCGCGAACTAATTCAGGATTTTGTTGCGAAATCGCAGTTGAAAAAACAACAAAATTCGAACCATCAACATGGTCGCCTTCATGGGTCACCTCAATATGAGCTCCTAAAATTCGAAGCGCAGCAACCACAGAGGAATCTTTAGCATCTGAGCCAGTAACTTCAATGCCGTATGAAAGCGCAATTCGCGCTAGGCCACTCATTCCAGCCCCACCAATACCTATGAAATGAATCCGATGACCAATGAGGTCTTTGAGTGTTCTGTGCATCATCTTGATCCTGAACTTACATACTCAATCAAATTTACAATTTTTTCTGCTGCTAGTAACTCCGTTGGGTCTCCTTTTACATCTATTTTTTCAGATTGCTCAAGGAGTTTCTTGATATTTGATTTCAGATAGTGAGCATCGAACTGACTTTGTTGAACTATCTGCGCTCTTCCTATTTCCACTAAATCCAAAGCATTGAGACTTTGTTCGCCATTTCCAATAGGCAGAGGCACGAAAAGAGCGTAACGACCTAATGTACGAAATTCGCTACATGTAACTGCGCCGCTTCGAGCAATAATCAAATCTGCTGCTAAATAGGCCTTACTCATCGAATTCACATATGGGGTGGGAAAGTATCCGTCACGTTTATCTGGAAGAGAATTTCCGTGGCCAACAGAGTGAATAACGCTGTAACCCTCGTGGAGTAGGTATTCAATTGAATTTTCGACAACCTTATTGAGCGCAATTGACCCTTGGGAGCCACCCATTATGAAAATAAGTTTTTTGATTGGATCGCAACCTAATTCAATTTTTGCTTGCTGACGTGCCTTTATCCAGTCATTTTGCGCACCTTTGAATGCTGCAATGATTTCACTGCGAAGTGGCAAGCCTGTAATTAGTGCATCAGAGAATCTTCCACTCTCTACGCTTCTAGAAATTGCAACTGAGGCGCCAAGAAATGCACCTAATCTATTGGCCACTCCAGGTTTGGCATTTGATTCATGTATAACAATTGGAATTCGCGATAATTTTGCAGCGCAATATGCCGGCGCGCTTACGTAGCCTCCAAAACCAATTACTACTTGGGCACCCTTAATGTATTTATGGCTCTCTAGAAGTGCGCCGATAAATGTAAATGGGGCGCGAAGCGCGCCGGGAGATATCTTGCGAGGTGCAATAACTTTTGGAATCAAAAGAAGTTCGAAGCCTGCTGCTGGAACTAAAGTGTTCTCTAATCCGCTTTTGGTACCTAAGAATGCAATGTGATCGCCTGGATTCTTATCTCGCCAGAGTCGAGCAACGGCAAGACCAGGTTCTATATGACCGGCTGTGCCTCCCCCAGCAATAATTATGCGAGCCATGGGAACTTCGATTTCTTTACTTCATCATAGATACGTGGATCTCTACGCGCCGCACCCAGTACAAAGCCAATTGCGCAATACGTTGCTAATAGCGCAGATCCACCGTAAGAGAGGAAAGGTAGCGTCACGCCAACAACTGGTAAGACACTCAGAGCAGATCCTAAATTGAGTACTACTTGAATGGTTATCCAGCACCCAATTCCGGCACAGGCATAGCGCACTAGCGGATCGTGAGTTCGCATTGAAATTTTGAAGATTGAAAAAATTAGCGCTGCAAAAAGTATAAGAACTGCAAGAGTTCCAAATAGTCCTAATTCTTCACCAATAACAGAGAAAATAAAATCTGTATGTGCTTCGGCAAGGTTTCCCCACTTTTGTCTGCTTGCACCAAGGCCAACTCCAAATAGTCCACCACTAGCTAGTCCTAGAAGACTGTGCGCTGGTTGCCAACCCGCATTCTTATAATCACCTTCTGCAAAAGGGTTCAATACAACAAGTAGTCGCTGCGCTCTATTTGGCGATGTCACAATAAGTGCCGCAATACCTGTAAATCCCACTGCTGTTACAAGAGTGAAAAGACGCATCGGTACGCCAGATACCCATAAGAGTCCAGCCAAAATTAGAGCGAAGACCGAGACTGTTCCTAAATCATTTCCGAGATAGATAAGGCCCATCGCTAATGCAAAGCCAGGTGCAATCAACATCAAAACATTTGTTTGAACAATACCTGCACGTTCTCTGCTAGCAAGCATGTATCCAGCCCACAAAATCATAAGGAATTTTGCAAACTCACTAGGCTGAACATCAACGATTCCTAGACTTATCCAATTTTTATTTCCATTCACGTTACGCCCAATCAATTGGACGATTGCAAGAATTAGGATCGAAATTATCAGGGCTCTTTTAGCAAGTGCCTGCCATCTCTTCAACGAGAGTCGAGAAGCAAAAAATCCCAGAGGAAGTGCCGCGCAAATTGCGAGTGCTTGACGTAGAACAATTCCATAGGAATTCCCCTTCGTTTCCAAGGAATGAATCGATGAGGCTGAAAAAACCATAATGAGGCCCATGAATGTGAGAATAAGTGTGCTACCTAGGAGCATGTAATAGAAATTTACCGGTTTACTAAGAAAATCGGTAAGAGCCGATTTCTTCATCTGATTATTTCTCATGTAGTACGACCTTCTTCACTGCTTTTGCAAAACGATCACCACGATCAGAATAAGAGATGAATTGATCCATAGATGCACATGCAGGCGCTAAAAGCACCGTATCGCCTTCAATGGCAACTTCGAGTGCCTTTTTCACGACTGCTTCCATGAGAGAATTTGATTCTGCGCCTTTGAGATAATCACCTGGTGTTTCGATTTTGAAGATTTGTACCTCTGGTGCTTGCTTGCGAAGTTCATGGGCAATTATTTCTCCATCACTACCAATGACTATGGCGGCGCGAATGCGCACTTTGGTGCGGGCAATGAGTTCTTCCATCTTTGCGCCCTTTGCTAATCCTCCCGCAATCCAAACAACGTGTAATTGCGAAAGCAGAGAAGCTGCAGCAGCATGAGGATTAGTTGCTTTTGAATCATCAATCCAGGTAACTCCATCTTTCTCGCAGACCACTTCGATGCGATGGCGTCCGGGTGTAAAACTCTGGATGGACTTTTGTATTGCTTCATGTGTTACACCAAGTGATCGAGCGATGCCTGCGGCCGCGAGTGCATTGGAAACATTGTGAGGAACAGTTGGTTTGACATCGACAAGCTCGCAAATCATTGCTGCTTCTTGGGGATCAAGAACAAAAGCACGATCTACTAAAAGATCTTCAACTACGCCTAGCTCTCCGGGATTTGGAGTGTCCAATCCATAAAAAATCTTTCGTCCCTGCCAATGAGCACTCTTTTCTACAACTACTCCGTCGTCTCCATTGAGAATCGCAGTTGATGATCGATCCAACAATGAAATTTTTGCTTGTACGTACTTCTCAAAAGAGCCATGCCAATCTGTATGGTCATCAGCAATATTGAGTATGGCGCACGAGACGAACTGCGCTTTCTTTGACCAATGCAATTGAAAAGATGAGAGTTCAACAACGAGATAGTCAAAGGGATCATTTTGATCCACAACCGAAATAACGGTCTCACCAACGTTTCCACAGGCAATCGCGTGAAAACCACCAGAGCGCAACATGCTCGCTGCCATTTCAACAGTTGTTGTCTTTCCATTAGTTCCAGTTATTGCAACCCATTTTTGAGATGGCGCCATTTCAAGATGAAGCTCCCAGGCGATATCGATTTCATTCAAAAGTGGCTTTCCACCTGCTAAGGCTGCTTGAATTATTGGATGCGACTCATTCCATCCTGGTGAAACTACGATTGAATCCCATTGAGTAAGGTCAATTGAATCCAATTCGATTCTCGGATAATCAAAAATTGAATCCTTATTCTCATCCGCAATCCCGATAAGTGCGCCTCTTTTGGATAGTGCCTTCGCAACAGCATTGCCTGTAACACCCGCACCGAGTATCAGTACTTTTTGATTTGAATAAGGTGTGGCCATCTCTCTTACTTCGCCACCCATTGCGCATAAAAAAGCCCTAATCCGACTGCAACACAAAGCCCAGCAATAATCCAGAAACGAAGAACGATTGTAACTTCGCCCCATCCAAGTAATTCAAAGTGATGTTGTAATGGTGCCATTTTGAAAACTCTCTTACCACCGCTTACTTTGAAATATAGAGTTTGAATAATTACAGAGAAAGTAATGATTACAAAGAGACCGCCAAGAGGAATTAGTAGTAGTTCCACTCGAAGGGTTGTAGCAAGTCCTGCCAACGCTCCTCCGAGTGCAAGTGAACCTGTGTCACCCATAAAGATCCGAGCAGGAGATGCATTCCACCAAAGAAAACCCGTGCATGAAGCTGCAAAACTTGCTGCGAAGACTGCCATATCAAGTGGATCTCGCACTGCGTAACAACCAGGCGTAGCAGTGATTGCACAACTCTGACCAAACTCCCATACACCGATAAGTAAGAATGCAAGAAATGTCATTACTGAAGCACCGGTAGCAAGTCCATCTAGGCCATCAGTGAGATTTACTCCGTTACTTGTTGCTAGAACCATAAGCACTACCCACAAAATAACTACAACTACACCAAGTTTGATGGATGTATCACGAACTCCAGAAAGGTAAAGTGAAATTGGAGTAAATCCATCAACATCAGCAAACCTAATTCCTAAGTAGCCAAATATTGCTGCAAAAAGGCCCTGACCAAATAACTTTTGCTTACCGGTCAAACCAAGTGATTTTTGCCGCGAAACTTTTAACCAGTCGTCTAGGAAGCCGACAAAACCTAATGAGATAACTAATCCAAAGACTAAAACAGCAGATGTTGTAATGCTGTTTTGCGTAATAAGGTGCGAGCCCAAATAACCAAAGAGCGCTGCAAAAATGATAATAATTCCACCCATAGTTGGGGTACCACGCTTGGTGTGATGACTGCTAGGCCCATCATCTCGAATTATTTGTCCATAACCTCGTTTTGCCAAGATACGAATGAGCATTGGAGTACCAAGTAGTGCGAAAACTAGTGATAACGCTCCGCTGATGAGAATCTGTCTCATTCGTTTTCACCTATTCGATCTTTCCATGCTTTCTCGATACCGCTTGCGAGCAATTCAAAATGTTCTGCTCTCGAGGCCTTCACGAGAACAACATCTCCCTTATTGATATGTGATGAGAATTCGATTGCCTCTTCAATTGTGGCCAAATTATGGAAGGTCATCGAAGCATCTCCTCCACTCGCTGGCGCATACTCAGGCGTTGCAACGGCAACACAGTGATCAATACCGATCTCATGTGCAAGGGTGCCAATATCTAGATGATGAGTTGCTGATGACTCGCCGAGTTCATGCATTTTTCCCATAAATGCCCATGATTCTCCCCCACGTTCTTGTGCAAAAAGGAGAAGAGTGCGAAGTGCTGCTGCCATAGATTCTGGATTAGCGTTATAAGAATCATTAATAAGCATGAGTCCATCGAGTTCGTGCATTTCCATTCGCCATTTACTTGCAATCTCTGCAGTCGACAATGCACCTGCAATTACCTCAATCGCGATTCCAAGAGCGGTTGCAACCGCTGCTGCAGCTAAAGCATTAGATACATGATGGGCTCCAATAAGTCGCAAGCCAACAGCATCTCTTCCTTGTGGAGTCACTAAGTCAAAATGTGCACGCCCTTCTCGAATTTCAATATCTGCAGCTCTCACATCATCACTTTGATTCTCACCAAATGTGAATATCTTGCCCTTATGTAAGCTCTTCATAGCAATCGTAAATTTGTCGTAACTTCCCAGAATTGCAATCCCGCTAGATGAAAGAGATTGGATTAGCTCAGATTTGGTTTGTGCAATTGCTTCTTGTGAGCCAAATTCACCTATGTGAGCATTTCCCACACGCAGAACTACACCAATGTCGGGCTTGACCACCGAACAAAGTTTTGCAATATCTCCTTTATGACGCGCTCCCATTTCAATAATGCAATACTGAGTTTTTTCATCGCACTGAAGGAGGGTCAATGGCACTCCCAATTCGTTGTTATAAGAAGCCATTGGTGCCACAGTCTTACCTGATGTTGAACAAATAGAACGCAATAGATCCTTTGTACTTGTCTTTCCCTGTGAACCTGTAATGCCTATAACTTTCATTTCCTTTAATTCAGATCGTACATATTGAGCGAGAAGCGATACGGCTTCTATGACATCACTTACTATTACGTGATTACCCTTAACACTTCGAGTAGAAAAGGTAAGGGCTGCGCCATTGTTCATGGCCGCTTCGACATAGTCATGACCATCTTGATGTTCCCCAACAAGGGCTAGAAAGAGAGAACCATTCTTAGCTTCACGCGAATCAAAAACTGCAGGCATATTGACAATGGCACTAGCTTCACCGTGCAATTTTCCTTTTACAATATCTGCGATTTCAGATGCGCTCAGAGCAATCATTTCTTCTCTTCAATCGCTTTCGCTAACTCAATTCGATCATCAAAAGAGTGCATCACTCCCGCAATATCTTGACCGGTTTCGTG
>CAMBGL010000006.1 GCA_945866155.1 Bifidobacterium breve | reverse complement strand
GTAAATGGCTCACTAAAACTTCACTACGCGGAATTGCAGGCGTTAATGGATTAGATGGAAAGAATGGAAGTGATGCAAAAAATATAAGTACTGCTTCTTCTACCGCCGGCCCACAAGGTATTCAAGGTGAAAAAGGTGCAACAGGAAGTAACGGTGCCGCAGGAAATTCGGGTGCAACAGGTGCACAAGGTCCAGCTGGCGCCTCTGGCTCAAATACGGGAACAGCAGGCGCAAAAGGTGACACAGGGCTAACCGGTCTTACAGGTAATGGTGGAGCAAAAGGTGAGACAGGACTAACGGGTTCAACTGGCCCAGCAGGTGCTAAAGGTGAGACAGGAACAGCTGGATCAAATGGTAATCCGGGTTTAGCAGGCTCTCGGGGTGAGACAGGAACAGTTGGTCCTAGCGATGTCCGTGTAGGAACTTTTTCTTTTGTTTCTAACCTTTCAGGGGCTGCTGGTAGCACAAAGCCTTCGTCAAATTTTGGAGACTTTACTGGCGGGAAAAGTTATCTAATAAAAATTTATGTAAAAACATACAATGTTTCCGATCCGGGAGTTACTTATCCAATAACAATGTCCGTAAATAGTGCGGGCTCTACAGCCGTATTGAATTCTATTTTTTACGTAGTAACTGGAACGGAATATCAAAATCCGGGAGAAGTTATGTTCACAACGTTGATTACAGAACTAACTGTCGATGGAACGGGAATATCAGGATCCTTCAATATCCAAGTTGTTCCAATGATTGGATCATCTGGTTTGAATATTTCTATGTCAGGAAAATATTTCAGTTCAGAAGTCGGCAAAATCGGCTAATAAAGATATGGAGCGGGTGACCGGGATCGAACCGGCATGGCCAGCTTGGAAGGCTGGGGCTCTACCATTGAGCTACACCCGCATGGGCATGAGGTGAATCTACTAGGTCGGTAAGAGAAGGTGAAAATCTCCTCTAGACTCCCGTATTGCGCCTCGGGGCGTAGCGTAGTGGCTAGCGCGCCTGCTTTGGGAGCAGGAGACCGGGAGTTCGAATCTCCCCGCCCCGACCAGACTTTTTTTGAAGGAGTAATTGTGAAGAGCACGGTTGAAACTTTGTCACCTACTCGTGTTCGACTTGCTGTAGATGTTGAATATGCAGAGCTCACAACACATGTTGATAATGCATATAAGGCGATTGCATCGAAGGTAAATATTCCTGGATTTCGCAAAGGCAAAATTCCATCATCAATGATTGATCAACGCGTTGGTCGCGGCTCAGTAATTGATGAGGCAATCAATTCAGCCCTTCCTGATTTCTATGGTCAGGCTGCTCGTGAGCACAAGATCTTTGTGATTGGCCGCCCAACAGTTGAGGTCAAGGAATACATTGATAACGAGAAGCTCTCGTTTACTGTTGAAGTAGATGTGCGCCCAGAAGTCACACTTCCAGATTTCTCAAAGATTGAAATCACAGTAGATGATGTTGTAGTTGCTGATTCAGATATTGATGAGCAGATTGAAAATCTTCGAGTTCGTTTTGGAACGCTCAATACTGTTGAACGTGCTGTAAAAAATGGCGACTTTGTCACTATTGATCTCACCGCACGCATTGATGGAAAAGAAGTTGAAGGTGGAGTGGCCAACGACATTTCTTATGAAGTCGGCTCCGATCGCATGATTGATGGCTTGGATGCAGCACTTGAGGGCTTATCGGCAGGGGAGTCAAAGACATTTGATTCACAGCTCGTTGGCCAAGCCGAGGGTGAAAGCGGAAATGTTGAAGTAACTGTCAAGGCTGTCAAAGAGCGCGAATTGCCACCAATCGATGATGCATTTGCAAAGCTTGCTAGTGAGTTTGATTCATTAGCTGAATTGAAGGCTGATTTCAATACTCGCTTAGAGCGCGTGAAGAAGATGGAACAAGGAACTCAGGCACGCGACCTACTGCTCAAGAAACTCATTGATGATTTAGATATTCCAGTTCCAGATTCTGTCGTTGAGGCAGAAGTAAATGATCACCTCGAAGGTGAAGGTCGCCTTGAAGATGCTGAGCATCGCGCAGAAGTAGATGGACAAGTTCGCTCATCATTGAAGTCGGACTTTTTGCTCGATGCAATTTTGCAGACAGAAGATGTCAACGTTACTGAAATTGAATTGACAGAATATTTGGTTCGCACATCACAGCGATACGGAATGGCTCCTGAGCAATTCGCAGCAGAGTTGCAAAAAGCTGGCCAGATTTCACAACTCGTTGCTGAAGTCTCTCGTGCTAAGGCGCTCGCTGTTGTTCTTGCTCGCGTGAAGATCAGCGATGCTTCAGGAAATGTTGTAGATCTTGAGGCACTTCGCCCACAAGCACCAGAACCAGAAGTTGGCGAAGTAACCCAATAACAATCTGCCCTGAGCGAACATGGGGCATTTAGGTAGCTTTTGAGCTTTATTGGGAAGCATTTCGGCGCTTACATTGTTAGGGTCAGTACAGGTAAAAATAATCAGGAGGATGTCACGTGGATTTTCTTAACCCGCAAGCTGCCGAAATTTTGGCACGCGCACCGCAATCAGGTTCAGGTGGTTTAGATGACCAGGTTTATAACCGTTTGCTTCGCGAACGAATTATCTTCCTAGGCTCGGTTGTTGAAGACTCAATGGCAAATGCAATCGCTGCGCAAATTCTTTTGCTTGCAGCCGAAGATCCAGAGAAAGATATTTTTCTCTACATCAACTCACCCGGTGGCTCTGTAACTGCAGGTATGGCCATTTATGACACGATGCAATACGTTAATAACGATGTTGCAACTGTTGGAATGGGACTTGCAGCATCAATGGGTCAGTTCTTGCTCTGTTCAGGTGCTGCTGGAAAGCGTTATGCGCTTCCACATGCACGCATCATGATGCACCAACCATCTAGTGGTATTGGTGGAACTGCAACAGATATTAAAATTCAAGCAGAACAAATTGGATTTACAAAAAAGAAGATGGCAGAACTCATTGCACATCACACAGGTCAGAGCATTGAAATTGTGACTGCAGATTCAGATCGTGATCGCTGGTTTACAGCTGATGAGGCTAAGGAATATGGATTTGTAGATCACGTTGTCCGTTCAGCAGGTCAAGTTTCAGGTCGTGGAGGCACAGCATGAATTCAAAGATGAACCGCATCAACGAGATAACAAATCGCTACGTTCTTCCAACAATTGAAGAAAAGACTGCTTACGGTTTCAAGCGCCTTGATCCATACACAAAATTATTTGAAGAGCGCATCATTTTTATGGGTCAGCCAATCGATGACACTGTTGCAAACGATGTAATGGCACAACTATTGACCCTTGAATCTATGGATTCAGATCGCGACATCATGATTTACATCAATTCACCTGGTGGATCATTTACAGCGCTGACAGCAATTTATGACACCATGCAATTTATTCGCCCAGATGTAAGCACTATTTGTTTGGGACAAGCAGCATCTGCTGCAGCAGTAATTCTTGCTGGAGGCGCAAAAGGAAAGCGTTACGCACTCGAGCACTCACGTATCTTGATTCACCAACCATCATCTGAAGGTGGCGGACAAGCATCGGATATCGAGATTCAAGCAAAAGAGATTATGCGTATGCGTACTTTGCTCGAAGCGATGATTGCTAAGCATTCGACTCGCTCTCCTGCAGATATTGCAGCCGATATCGAACGCGACAAGATTCTTACCGCAGCAGAAGCTGTTGAGTACGGACTTATCGATCAGGTACTTGCATCACGAAAGGCAAAGCCAGCTAAGTAAGGTTTTCAATATTTTGTGAAAATAATCAAAGAGGGATCTATCTGGTCCTATAAGGATTATCTGCGCCTATGGGTATCTGGACTTCTTGCAAACATTGGTGCAACTGCATTTCCAATCGCACTTGCCGTAACTATTTTAGATACAGGTGGGGATGCAACATCACTTGGTCTAATTCTGGCGGCAAGAGTTTTATCTGGAGTACTGCTTGCACCAGTAGGTGGGGTCTGGGCTGATCGCCTTCCAAGAAAATATGTGATGATTGGTGCAGATGTTTTTAGAGCATTTCTCGCTCTCATTCTTGTATTTGTTGCAGCGCCAAGTATCCCTCTCTTTGTAATTGCAATTTTGGTGTTTGTCATGGGCGCAGGCGATGCCTTCGGTGCTCCCGCAGCCGCTGCGATTATGCCAACAATTTTGCCATCGGATAAATTGCCTGCAGGAAATGTTGCGCGGGGCATAGTTATAAAACTTGCCTCAATCGTTGGCCCTGGTATTGGTGGACTCTCAGTAATCGCTATTGGCGGACGCCTTACTTTTGCTGTCACAACAATCTTTTTTGCAGTTGGCGCTTATCTTTTATACCCAATTACTGAACCTAAATATATAAAGAATCTAGATGCACCAAAGTTCTTTGTCGATCTTAAAGAAGGATTGAAAACTGTTTGGTCGATGCCATGGGTGGCTGCAGTTATTGCAATGGCATCTGTACAACTCATGGTTCTTTTGGGCGCAGAACAAGTCTTATTGCCAATTATTTCTCGCCGTGAATTCGGCACAGATACCGTCTTTGCAGCATCTGCTGCACTCTTTAGCGTTGGCGCAGTGATTTCAGCACTTATCGCAATTCGTTTTCAAGCTAAACATCCAGGATTAGTCTCGATAAGCGTATGGGGACTTCTTGTGGTTGCTACTCTTGTACTTGCATTTCCAATATCACCGACTTTTGTAATGATTGGTTATCTCATTGCAGGACTTTCAGTTGGTCCGTGGGATGCATACTGGGTTACAGCGATTCAGCGAGAGATTCCGCAAGAGTTACAGGGGCGTGTTTTTAGTATCGATCACATGGGCTCAGTCGGTCTGTTGCCATTAGGGATGGCACTGGTTGGTCCCGCCGTAAACCTTGTTGGAGAAAAAGAATTACTCATTGGCGCCAGCATCTTTCACGTAGTTGCCTGTATCGCAGTTCTCTTTGTGCCAGGAGTTATTGATTTGAAGATGCCAAAGAAGGCTAATTATTCTCAGGGCGAACACCCAAAGGCCTAAATTCCCGCGCTCAAAAAGGTCAAAGAATCTACGATTACACATTAGAAGTTCGCGCTTCCCCCAACTGCGAACTTTAGGGAGTCTCATGACACGCATCGGCGAAACAAGTGATCTATTGAAGTGCTCCTTTTGCGGCAAAACTCAGAAGCAAGTAAAGAAACTCATTGCTGGTCCTGGTGTCTATATTTGTGATGAATGTATTGAACTTTGTAATGAAATTATTGTTGAAGAACTTGCAGAGGCAAGTTCTCTCGGCCTAACAGAGCTTCCAAAGCCACAAGAGATTTTTGAATTCCTTGATCAATATGTCATCGGTCAAGACCGTGCAAAGAAGTCACTCTCTGTCGCCGTTTACAATCATTACAAGCGAGTGCAAACAGGGGATTCAAAACGTGAGGATTCAGTCGAATTAGCAAAGAGCAATATCTTGTTACTTGGTCCAACAGGTTGCGGTAAGACACTGATGGCGCAAACTCTTGCACGCATGCTCAATGTGCCATTTGCAATTGCTGATGCAACAGCCCTTACTGAGGCTGGTTATGTTGGTGAAGATGTTGAGAATATTTTGCTCAAGTTGTTACAAGCTGCAGATTTTGATGTGAAGAAGGCTGAAACCGGAATCATCTATATCGATGAAATTGACAAGGTCGCTCGCAAGTCAGAGAACCCATCAATCACACGTGACGTATCTGGCGAAGGCGTGCAGCAAGCACTCCTCAAGATTCTTGAAGGAACAGTTGCATCTGTGCCGCCACAAGGTGGACGCAAGCACCCACACCAAGAATTTATTCAAATCGATACAACAAATGTTCTCTTTATTGTTGGCGGAGCATTTGCTGGACTTGAAAAGATTATTGAAAGTCGAAGCGGAAGCAAAGGCGTTGGATTCAATGCTGTGATGCAAAGCTCCGAAGATAAGTCACGCCGAGATTTCTTCGCTGAAGTTATGCCAGAAGATCTCTTGAAATTTGGAATGATTCCAGAATTTATTGGGCGTCTTCCAGTAATTACAAGTGTTGAAAATCTAGATAAAGAAGCGCTCATGCGCATCCTTACTGAGCCAAAGAATGCTCTCGTCAAGCAATACCAACGTCTCTTTGATCTAGATAATGTTGAACTCGAATTCAATGCTGATTCCCTCGATGCAATTGCCGAACTCGCGCTCAAGCGTGGAACTGGTGCACGTGGACTTCGCGCCATCATGGAATCAGTTCTTTTAGCCGTTATGTATGACGTACCTAGCCGTTCTGATGTTGCTAAGGTCGTTGTCACTAAGGAATGCATCAACGATGGGGTTTTGCCTACGATGATTAATCGCACAGGCGATATTCCAAAGCGCGCACGGGCTCAAAAAGGTCAAGAGGAGAAGAGCGCATAATCTAGACTGCTTGCTATGAGTCAGAACAAGCGCGAACTCGCGTCGACCTTTTCACCGGCCGACATTGAGTCACCGTTATATGAAAAGTGGATTAAGGCTGGTTATTTCACCGCCGATAACACTTCTGACAAAGAGCCTTACACAATTGTTATTCCGCCTCCCAATGTAACTGGCAGTTTGCAT
Organism: Bifidobacterium breve; assembly: GCA_945866155.1. Taxonomy (GTDB): domain Bacteria; phylum Actinomycetota; class Actinomycetes; order Nanopelagicales; family Nanopelagicaceae; genus Planktophila. The sequence continues at coordinate 16,284 of CAMBGL010000006.1, read as the reverse complement.
ATTGGTCACGCACTCGATCACACGCTACAAGATGTGCTCATTCGTATGAAGCGAATGAAGGGTTTTGAAACGCTCTGGTTACCAGGAATGGACCATGCTGGAATTGCCACTCAAAATGTTGTTGAAAAACAATTAGCGGCGCAAGGAAAGTCTCGTCATGATTTAGGACGTGAAGAGTTTGTAAAGAAAGTTTGGGAATGGAAAGCTGAATCTGGTGGCGTAATTCTTGGACAGATGCGACGTCTAGGCGAAAGCGTTGACTGGAGCCGTGAAGCATTCACGATGGATGCAAATGGAATCAAAGCTGTGCCAACAATTTTCAAGAAGCTCTATGACGCAGACCTTATTTATCGCGCAGAGAGAATCATCAACTGGTGTACTCGTTGCTTGACAGCTCTTTCAGATATTGAAGTCGAGCATTTAGATGTTGAAGGCGAATTTGTATCTGTTCGCTATGGCGATGGTGATCAACAAATAACTGTTGCAACTACGCGCCCCGAAACAATGCTTGGCGATGGGGCAGTAGCTGTTCACCCTGATGACCCTCGTTATAAGCACATGGTTGGCACGCAAGTTTTACTCCCGCTAGCTAATCGAATGATTCCAATCATCGCTGATGAATTAGTAGACCCAGACTTTGGAACAGGGGCTGTAAAGGTAACTGGAGCACATGATCCAAACGACTTTGAAATGGCAACGCGTCACGGAATTGATATGCCAATCATCATGAATGAGCACGGAGTTATGGCTAACTCTGGAACTCAATTCGATGGCATGGATCGCTTTGATGCCAGAAAAGCAGTTGTAGAAGAGCTCAAAGCACAGGGTCGTGTTGTTTCAGAAAAACGTCCATATCTTCACTCAGTTGGACATTGTTCTCGCTGCGACACAACTGTTGAACCACGTTTGTCGATGCAATGGTTTGTTCGCGTTGCCCCACTCGCTAAGGCTGCAGGAGATGCAGTTCGCGAAGGACGAGTAAAGATCGAACCAAAAGAATTAGAACCTCGTTATTTCGATTGGGTCGACAATATGCACGACTGGTGTATCTCTCGCCAATTGTGGTGGGGACATCAAATTCCTGTTTGGTATGGACCAAATGGTGAAGTATTAGTTTTGGGTCCAGATGAGAAAGCACCCGCAGGATACGTACAAGATCCTGATGTATTAGATACATGGTTCTCATCAGCGCTATGGCCATTCTCAACTCTTGGTTGGCCAGAAATTACTGCCGATGTAATGAAGTTTTATCCAACCAGTGTTCTAGTTACCGGTTATGACATTTTGTTCTTCTGGGTCGCGCGCATGATGATGATGGGAATTTTTGCAATGGATGGCGTTGCACCATTCCCTGTCATTGCACTGCACGGATTAGTACGCGATCGCTTCGGTAAAAAGATGAGTAAGAGTCGTGGAAACACAATTGATCCACTTGAATTTATGGATCGCTATGGCGCTGATGCGCTGCGCTTCGCACTTGCTCAAAAGGCAAACCCAGGAACCGATCAAGCGCTGGCAGAGGAATGGGTTGGCGCATCTCGCAACTTTGCGACAAAGCTTTGGAATGCAACACGTTTTGCAATTATCAATGGTGCAAATGTTGATGGCGAACTTCCAGCATTAGATTCACTCAATGCGGTAGATAAGTGGATATTGAGCAGACTTTCAGAAACGATTTCTGAGGTTGACCAACTTCTTGAAAACTATGAGTTTGCTCGAGCCTGCGATGTGATTTACCACTTTGCATGGGATGACCTCTGCGATTGGTACTTAGAACTTTCAAAGGAGACATTCGCATCTGGAAATAGCGAAGCGACTAAGCGAGTCCTTGGCCATGTTCTCGATCAATTACTCAAGTTAATGCACCCAGTTATGCCTTTCATTACTGAAGAGCTCTGGACTTCATTTACTGGGGGAGAATCACTCGTAATCTCACAGTGGCCAGTAGCCGATGCCGCACACATAGATAAGAAGTCAGAGAAATTAGTTACAGAGCTACAAACAATAATTACAGAAGTTCGTAGATTTAGAAATGATCAAGGAATCAAGACAACGCAGAAAGTTCCTGGTCGATTCATAGCACCGACTGATATTGCACAATACGCTCCAGCTATGGCCTTTGTGTTGAAGATGGAAAGCGTTGATTTCACAGCGAGTGCTAGTTTTGAAATTGGTTTAGTCAAAGTTGAACTCGACCTCACTGGGACAATTGATATTGGGGCAGAACGAGCACGCCTTACAAAAGATTTAGCAACTGCGCAAAAGGATTTACAGACGGCCCAAGTAAAACTCTCTAACGAGGGCTTTATGGCAAAAGCACCAGAGAACGTTGTCGTTGAAATCAAAGAACGACTAGTTACAACGAGTGCGGATATTGAAAGAATCAGCGCACAACTTGCTGCGCTGCCACAGTCATGATGATTTCTGCTGATGATCAAGCACGAGTTGATGCAATCGAAGAGGCGCTCTTAGCTCGCTGGCCAGAAACACGCATTGCCCCAACTTTGGAGCGAATCTCTGCACTCATGGATATTTTGGGTTCACCTCAACTTACTTATCCAACAATTCACGTTGCAGGCACAAATGGAAAAACATCTACTACGCGCATGATTGATTCGCTTCTCTTCGCAACAGGAATGAGAACTGGTCGCTTTACAAGCCCACACCTAGAGAGTTATTTAGAGCGAATTGCAATAAACGGCCAATCAATTGGTCCCAAAGAGATTATCTTTGCTTATAACGACATTGCCGCATATTTAGATTTGATGGATGAAAAATTTGATAACCCCATCTCTTTCTTTGAAGCGATTACAGCACTTGCCTTTGTTGCCTTTGCTGAACACCCAATTGATGTCGGAGTTATTGAAGTAGGTATGGGTGGCACCTGGGATGCAACGAATGTCATTGATGCTGATGTCAGCGTTGTAATGCCCATTGATTATGACCACATGGAATATTTAGGAAATACGCTCACAGAAATTGCAGCGACAAAAGCTGGCGTTATCAAAGAAGGTGGCTTTGTTGTTCTTGCCCAACAGCAACCTGAGGCTGCAGTTGAGTTATTGCGCCGCGCAGCCGAAGTTGGCGCCGATATTGCTCGAGAAGGTATTGAGTACGAACTTCTCTCACGTGCAATTGCTATTGGCGGTCAATTGATAAGCGTAAGAGGAATCAATGACAAATATGAAGATATTTTCATCCCACTTCACGGAAAGCATCAAGCGCTCAATGCCGCCTCAGCACTAGTTGCAGTCGAAGCATTTTTTGGTGACCAGCCATTAGATATTGAATCAGTGCGCGCTGGATTTGCAGCAGTTACATCTCCGGGGCGATGTGAAATTGTGCATCGCGACCCAACGCTCATTCTTGATGCAGCTCATAATCCACATGGCGCCAGAGCACTGGCAGAGACACTCGAGAGTGAATTTACCTTTGACGAGGTAATTGGTGTTGTCGCCATTTTTGGAGATAAAGATGCCGCAGGGGTTTTGAAAGAGCTCGAACCGATTCTTAATTCCGTTATCGTGACTCAAAGTTCATCACCGCGGGCGATGCCGGTTGACGAACTTGAAAAAGTTGCAGTTTCAATTTTTGGTAATGACCGAGTCTTTCCAGTTGCATCCCTTGGCGCCGCACTTGATCGTGCAGTCGAAAAAGCAAAGCGACCTCTCAGCGATGAATCTGTTGGTGTAGTCGTTGCGGGCTCTGTCGTAACGGTGGGCGAATCGCGGACTTATCTTCGAAAGAAGTTCCAATCATGAGAATGTTGGCATCAGCAGTCTTAGTAATGGAGAGTTTCACCCTTGGTTTTGCACTTTTACTCGCCATGAAAAATCATTCCAGTGGTGCAATTATTTATGGTGCATCCATTGCAATCTTGCTAATTCTTAGCGCAGGCCTTTTGAAATCTAAAGGTGGATGGATTTTTGCATCTGCTCTTCAAATTGCCATGCTTGCCTTTGGCTTTGTCCTCCCAGCCTTCTTTATAGTTGGCACCCTTTTTGTGGGGTTATGGATTGCGGCGATTCTTGTGGGGCGCAAGGGTGAGGCGATACGGGCCAGCCTGCTGGCGACACGTCCTCCAGATGCCTAATAGACTCACCTTCTATGAGCGCCGAAAAAACATTAATTCTGGTCAAGCCTGACGGTGTACGTCGTGGGCTAACTGGTGAAGTTATTTCGCGTATTGAATCAAAAGGTTATTCAATTGAAGCACTTCGCATGCTCAATGCAGATCGCGCTTTACTTGAAAAGCATTATGCAGAACATGCAGGAAAACCTTTTTATGAACCACTCGTTGAGTTCATGATGTCTGGACCAATTGTTGCAATTGTTGCAACTGGAAATCGAGTCATCGAAGGTTTTCGCTCACTCGCAGGTGTAACTGATCCAACAGTTGCAGCGCCAGGAACAATTCGTGGAGATCTAGCTCGCGATCAAGGAACAAAAGTTGTGCAAAATATTGTTCATGGATCTGATTCACCTGAATCCGCAGCTCGCGAAATTTCTATCTTTTTTCCAACGAACTAACACGAATAACACAAGGGGAAACAAATGAGTAACAAGATGTCCTTTATTGGCCGTGACATGGCCGTTGACCTAGGCACTGCAAATACCTTGGTCTATGTACGTGGACGTGGCATTGTTCTCAACGAGCCAAGTGTTGTTGCAGTCAATCAAGATACTGGTGGAATCCTCGCCGTTGGTCTTGAAGCTAAGAAAATGATTGGCCGTACCCCTGGAAACATTGTTGCTATTCGACCACTCAAAGATGGAGTTATTGCTGACTTTGATACAACAGAGCGCATGCTTCGTTACTTCATTCAAAAAGTCCATCGTCGTCGTTATCTTGCAAAGCCACGTATCGTTGTCTGCGTTCCATCAGGTATTACAGGTGTTGAACAGCGCGCAGTAAAAGATGCTGGATATGCAGCTGGTGCACGCAAGGTTTACATCATTGAAGAGCCAATGGCAGCAGCAATTGGTGCTGGGCTGCCAATTCATGAGCCAACAGGAAATATGGTTGTAGATATTGGTGGCGGAACTACTGAAGTTGCTGTTATTTCACTTGGTGGAATTGTTACAGCGCTATCTATTCGTGTTGGTGGTGATGAGCTAGATCAAGCCATTATCAACTGGGTAAAGCGCGAATTCTCACTACTTTTGGGAGAGCGCACAGCAGAAGAGATCAAGATGGCTATTGGTTCCGCTTATCCACTTCAAGGTGAAAATGATGCAGAGATTCGTGGTCGCGATTTAGCAACTGGTCTACCAAAGACAATTGTTGTATCTGCTGCAGAGATTCGTAAAGCACTTGAAGAGCCAGTAAATGCAATCGTCAATGCCGTGAAGAGCACACTCGATAAGACTCCACCAGAGTTAGCAAGTGATCTTATGGATCGCGGAATTGTTCTAACCGGTGGCGGCGCACTTCTCAAGGGACTCGATGAGCGCTTGCGTAAAGAGACAGGTATGCCAATTCATATTGCAGATCGTCCACTCGATGCAGTCGTTGAAGGTTCTGGAAAATGTATTGAAGAGTTTGAGGCTTTAGAGAAGGTCTTGATCTCCGAACCACGTCGATAGGAAATAAGAGATGCGTTATGGCGGAGGCAATCGCTCGCGCCTACTTCTTATTATTCTTATTGTCTCCTCGCTCTTCCTCATCACTTTAGATCTGCGCGGAGTTCAGGTTCTCGATGGATTGCGCTCTGGTAGCCAAACTGTCTTGTCACCATTTCAACGGGCTGGAAATACTGTTGCAACTCCATTCAAGAACTTCTTTTCAGATATAACTCACCTTGGTCGCACGCGCAATCAGTTAGAGCAACTTCGTGCCGAGAACTTCAATCTGCGCACAAAACTTATTAATCGCAAGAATGCTGATGCCCAACTAAAAAAGTATAAATCGATGTTAGATCTTGCAGGCACCGGAGATTTCAAAATCCTGAGTGCAAAAGTTATTTCACAGGGATCTAGTCAATCTTTTAGCCAATCACTGACTATTGATGCAGGATCGAATTCTGGAATTCGTCGAAATATGACTGTTATTTGTGATGCAGGATTAGTGGGAGTCGTAAAAGAGGTTTATCCAAATTCTGCATTAATTCTTTTAGCCTCTGATCCATCTTTTAGGATTGGCGTAAGAATTGCGGGTACACAGCAGATTGGAATCCTTTCGGGTCAAGGTTCACGCAAAGCGGTGCTTCAACTCATTGATAATCAAACAACCCTTTCCGTTGGAGATGTCTTACTTGCTCGTGGAAGTCAACGCAATCGTCCATTCGTTCCTGGAGTACCGGTTGGAACAGTAATTGCCGTGGATAACTCTGCAGGTGCTGTTGCACAGAGTGCATCAGTGAAGTTTTATACAAACTTTTCAGCACTGGGTGTAGTAGCCGTTGTCGTTGGGGCACCAAAGACGGATCCGCGTGATGCATTGGTTCCAGCAAAACCTCGCCCAACACCAATTCCTACAATTACAATTCTCGTTACGCCATCACCTAGCCCTTCTGCAACCAAATGATCACGCGCCAACTTTCATTTTCAGGACTTATATTTCTATCCATCTACACTCTTCAAGAATCATTTATCAATCAAGTTCGATTTCCAGGCGGCAGCTTCTCTATATTTCTAATATTTGCATTGGTCTGGTCAGCGCTGAGCACGCCAGAGGTAGGTGCGATAACTGGATTTAGTGCTGGTTTTCTCATCGACCTTTCACCAAGTTCATCAGGTCCAGTTGGACAATGGACTCTCATCTTGATCCTTATCTGTTTTGGAATTGCATTCCTAGGATTCGGTGATGATAAATCTCGTGGGAATCCAATTACAATTGTTTTTCTTGTAGTCGCAGGTGTTTTTCTTGCAGAAGTTTCATTCCTAATCACAGGCGTGCTATTAGGCGTGAACCTCGGCTCCTTTACTCAGATTTTGATAATCCTTTTCGGAATGTCTATCTGGACACTACTTATTACCCCTTTCACTCTTCCCATATTTTCTCGCCTACATGCATTTACATTTGATACTGGTTCTAGAATATGAATCAACGCTCACGCCTTAGTTTGTTAGTAGTTCAAATTCTCATAATTTCTCTTATGGTGGCGCTCTTTGGCAGATTATTTTATTTGCAAATTGCTGCAGGACCGAAGTATCGAGATGCAGCACTGAGCATTCAAAGTCGCGATGTAATAAATCCAGCGACACGTGGCCTCATTGTTGATTCTTCTGGCGTTCCGTTGGCTCTCAATAAAGTTGGATTAGCAATAACTATTGATCGAATAACTATTGATAAGCAGCCCGATAAGGGCGTTTCTGTGATGAAATCGTTGGCACTCTTATTGGGTTTGAAATACAGTGATATTTTTCAAGAAACTCGTCTATGTGGAGAATTACCAAAGGGAAAGAAAGCAGGATGCTGGACTGGTTCGCGTTATCAACCAATTCCAATCACTAAGCAGGCAGACCCAGATATCGCACTTCAAATTGTTGAGAACTCGGATAAATACCCAGGCGTCGATGCAACACCTATTGCTATTAGAAATTATCCGGGTATCGAAAGCGTCAATGGCGCTCATGTATTGGGTTATGTCGGCCCAATGACAGAAGAGAATTTATCTAATTCAGAGGGTACTAAGTATTTTCGAAGTGAATCAATTGGAAAATCTGGGCTAGAGATTCAATACGATTCTTTCTTACGTGGAACACCTGGCATAAGAACAGTAATTGTTGATCGTAAAGAATCTATTACGAGAGTTAGCCAAAATACACAGTCAACGCCAGGAGATCACTTAGTAACTAATTTGGATATTCGTCTACAAGCATCGGCTGAAAGCGCACTAGCAGATGCTGTACGACGAGCCCGCGGATCAGGATTCAAAGCAGATTCTGGTGCTGCAGTTGTCATGGATGTACGAAATGGACGAGTTCTTGCAATTGCTTCTTATCCAACGTATGACCCTAATCTGTGGGAAAAAGGATTGACGGTAAAACAAGCAAATGATTTATTTAGCGAGAAGACGGGTGTTCCGGCACTATCTCGCGCACTGCAAGGTCTATTTGCCCCTGCTTCTACATTCAAAGCAGTCTCTACTGTTGCAGCAGCTAATGCTGGTTATGACCTCAATGCATCATATGACTGTCCATCACAAGTAGAAGTTGGTACACGTGCTTTCCAAAACTTTGAAAGCAAGGCGCAGGGCAGAATGTCTTTGAAGAAAGCGATTGCAGTCTCATGCGACACAATTTGGTATCGAATCGCATTCGATGAATGGTTACGCGATGGTGGATTGAGGCCAAAAGCAGATTTGAATGACTATTTCTATAACGCTGCGCGGGGATTCCAGATAAATGTAAAGACAGGTGTTGATCTACCATCAGAATCTGCAGGGCGTTTAGCCGATCGCCAATGGCGCAAGAATTGGTATGAAAATAATAAAGATTTTTATTGCAACTATAAAGAGCGTGCCACTAAAAGCCAGCAGACAGCATTCCTATTAGAGCTTGCTCGCGAAAACTGTCTCGATGGTGACAAGATTCGCGCGGGAGATGCAGTGAACTTCTCAATTGGTCAGGGAGATACAGTAATCACGCCACTAAAATTGGCACAAATGTATTCAGCGATTGCTAATGGTGGAACTATTTGGCAGGCATTAATTGGTAAAGCAATTGTCAAAACTGATGGCACGGTAGTAAAGACAATGACTCCTGAAAAACTTGGCACAATTCCTGCTACATCGCAGACACTAAAATTTCTACAAGGAGCACTTCGCGAAGTGGTGACTGGGGGAACAGGAACGGGTGCTTTCTCAGGTTTTCCGATTTCGATAAGCGGTAAGACTGGAACGGCGCAGGTTTTTGGACGAAATCTCAACGGAAGCCAGAAAGATGACACATCGTGGTTTGCATCGTATGCACCAAGTGAGAAACCTCGATATGCAGTAGTCATGATGGTCAGCCAGGGTGGTTATGGATCATCAACTAGTGGCGTTGGAGTCCGCAAAATTTATGAAACACTTTTTGGTGTCAAAGGTTCTAGAGTAATTCCTGGTCTTGCTTTGTTCCCTGAGGGTAAACCACCAACTAAACTTCCAAAGATTTCTCCTGCTACTAAAGTAAAGAAGGCGCCATGAGTTCAATTGCAGAGCGCCAAAGATTTAGACGAGCATCACGGCCTTCACTTTTTGCAGGCTTTGATCCAATTCTCACCGGTGCGATTGTGCTATTACTTGCAATCGGAACCGCGCTTGTCTATGCAGCTACTCGTGATTGGTATGCAGCAAATAATCTAGATCCGGAATATTACTTGAAGCGCCACGTAATCAATATTGCAATTGGCTCCCTTCTTGCATGGGGCACCACAGTTATCGATTATCGATTATTGCGTGCATACACACCGATTGCCTGGGTACTCGGTGTCATTGGACTTACAGCAGTGCTCATTCCGCAAATTGGTAGTGAAATCAATGGTGCACAGGCGTGGATTGCGCTACCTGGTGGTTTTCAAATTCAACCTGCAGAGCTTGCAAAGATCTCCATTATTTTGGGAATCTCCATGATTCTCTCTGAACGTGGTCATGATTCTGATGAGCCAACTACTCAAGATATGTTGCAAGCACTCGCTGTTGCAGCTGTACCAATTCTTCTTATTTTGGCCCAACCTGATATGGGAACAGTATTTATCATCTCTGCATCGGTTGTAACAATAATTGCTGTCTCTGGTTCACCAACGCGTTGGGTTGTCGGGTTATTGATTGTTGCAGTCATTGGTGGCTTTGCTGCCGCGAATACGGGCGTACTCAACGAATATCAAGTAAAGCGTCTTCAATCTTTCGTTGATCCCAATGCCGATACGCAAGGAACTGGATATCAACTACGTCAAGCGCGTATCACTGTTGGCTCTGGCGGCTTGATCGGAACTGGTTTATTCAATGGCCCACAAACAAATGGACGATTTGTTCCTGAACAACAGACTGACTTCATATTCACTGTTGCAGGTGAGGAGTTAGGTTTCTTGGGTAGTGGTCTAATTATCTTGCTCTACATAATTATATTAATGCGTGCATTTTCTATCGCTCGAAGAACTAATGACCCCTTTGGGCGATTAGTTGGAACGGGAGTAAGTGCCTGGTTTGCATTTCAGATATTTGAAAATATTGGAATGACACTGGGTTTGATGCCGATGACAGGTGTTCCATTGCCATTTCTTTCCTATGGTGGATCAAGCATGTTCGCCAATTTGATTGGCTTTGGTCTACTTCAAAATATTCACGCAAAGCAGCGCTAAAAGCTTTCTGGCACGCTCATATTGGAGCGAAGTTGGGCGAATCCCGCACTATCTGTCATACTTACACCAGAGTTCAGCGCGGCTCGCGATCCATTCGCGAACAACGCCTAGCGCGAATTCACCACAGAAGATTTGCTTGAGAATTCAAGCCAGAGCGCGTTTATATGAACGCATAGAGGATTTGGTGCCATGGCTATTGAGCCAAAAACACCGCGCAAGCGTGCGGTTAAAAAAAGTTCCCGTAAGAAATCAGAAACCCCTGACGTAGTTGTTGAAGAAGTTGCTGTTGCTACCCCTTCAAAGCGAAAATCAGCAGCGATTCCTGTTCCAGTATTTCAAGCAGCCGATACAACGGTAAAACCTGCCCGCAAGAGTGCCGCTAAAAAAGTTGAAGCACCTGTTACAGAGGCAGAAGCACCTTCTGAGTCAGATAATGATGCTGAATCACGTAGTTCGCGCAATCGTCGCCGTCGCCGCGGTGGCCGAGGTCGCAGAAAACCTGGTCAAGACGCTACAACCGATACAAATGAAGATTCAACAACTGAAGAAGGCGATGAAGAGAGCGCCGATGGCACAACACATCGTCGTCGCAGACGCCGTCGTGCAAGTGGCGAAGGCGTAACTCCAGGGGAGACCATTGAAGAAGATGGCGTTGTAACGATTGTAAAAGTTCGCGAAGCCCGTGAACGTACTGAACGTCCAGAGCGAGCAGCACGTCCAGATGCGCGCCGTGGTCGTCGCGATCGCGGAAGTAGAGATAACCAACGCGAATCACGCAGTGAATATAGAGAGCCTTATCGCAAGCGCGGAACAATCATAACAGATGGTGAATTCCTAGCTCGACGCGAAAATGTCGACCGTGAAATGGTTGTTCGCCAAATAGCAGACCGTACTCAAATTGCTGTCATTGAAGATAATGTCATGGTCGAGCACTATGTCAATCGAAATACCAATCTTTCCTATGTCGGTAACGTTTATTTGGGCCGCGTACAAAATGTACTTCCTTCAATGGAGGCAGCATTCGTTGATATCGGCAAGGGACGCAACGCCGTTCTCTATGCCGGTGAAGTGAATTGGGATGCAGCGGGTATTTCAGAATCAGAGCCACGCAAAATTGAAACAGTTTTGAGGTCCGGTCAATCCGTTCTTGTTCAAGTTACTAAAGATCCAATCGGACAAAAGGGCGCTCGCCTTACAAGTCAGATTTCATTGCCAGGTCGCTATGTTGTTTATGTTCCTGGCGGTGGCATGAGTGGAATAAGTAAGCGCCTTCCAGAAGGAGAGCGCACTCGCCTCAAAGCAATTTTGAAAAACCTTATTCCTGAAAGCGCTGGAGTAATTGTTCGAACAGCGGCAGAAGGTGTGAGCGAAGAAGATCTCACGAATGATGTTGCTCGCTTGAAGGCACAATGGGATGACATCTTTCAAAAGTCTGAAAATCCAAATTTCCATGCACCAACTGCGCTCTACTCAGAGCCTGATCTTGCAGTGCGTGTTATTCGCGATATCTTCAATGAAGATTTCCGCAAGCTCACAGTTCAAGGAAATGATGCATGGGATGAGATCACAAACTATCTCGGCTTCATTGCACCAGAGCTCACTTCAAAAATTGAAAAGTACACAGGTACTGGAGATCTCTTTACTGAGTATCGCGTTGAAGAACAATTAGCAAAAGCATTTGATCGCAAGGTCTATCTGCCTTCAGGTGGTTCCCTTGTTATCGATCGCACTGAAGCGATGATTGTTATCGATGTAAATACAGGAAAGTTCATTGGTAAAGGTGGAAACCTTGAGCAGACAGTTACCAAGAACAACTTAGAAGCGGCAGAAGAAATTGCGCGCCAACTTCGTCTCCGCGACTTAGGTGGAATCGTTGTTATCGACTTCATCGATATGATTTTGGAATCTAACCGCGAGATGGTTTTGCGCAGACTTGTTGAAGCACTTGGTCGCGATCGCACAAAGCACCAAGTTGCAGAAGTAACGTCACTTGGACTTGTCCAGATGACACGTAAGCGCGTTGGACAGGGGCTTATTGAAGCCTTCTCAACAACATGTGATTCATGTGCTGGACGCGGAATTCATATTCATATGGAGCCCGTAAAGATAAAGGCGCCAGCACCACAACTCGATGTTCCTTCATCACAACATGAAGATGCAGATGAGAGCGATGCCACAGAACATGAATTTCATGAAAGTGTGAATGTTGCCGAGGTGAAAGCAGAGCCTGAGAAGGGCGGACGACGACGTCGCCGCGCCTCAAGTTCTGGCGTCATTACCCCCGGCGCCTAGATTTGACCCATGGGTGCGGGACTCCGTACCCTTAGCCTCTGCCCGAGGGAGCTAGCAATAGAAGCCCTCGCGCCTGAGCATGAGAAATGAACTGGAGCACTACGTGTACGCAATCGTGAAAGCTGGCGGACGCCAGGAGAAAGTCGCCGTTGGCGATACTGTCGTTGTTGATCGCATCGACGGCGCTGCAGGTTCGACTGTTTCATTCGCTGCCGTATTGGTAGTAGATGGTGCAAATGTAACTTCAGATCCAAAGATTCTCTCTGGCGTAAAAGTCACTGCAGAAGTTATTGATGAAATCAAGGGACCCAAGGTCGACATTCTTCGTTATATGAACAAGACGGGTTTTCGTCGTCGTCAAGGTTTTCGTTCACAACACACACGTGTAAAAATCACAGCCATAAACGGCTTGAAGTAAGGGGAGTAGACCATGGCAAGCAAGAAGGGTGTCTCCTCGACACGTAACGGTCGCGATTCAAATGCGCAATACCTCGGTATCAAGCGCTTCGGTGGTCAAGTTGTCAACAGTGGCGAGATCTTGGTTCGCCAACGCGGAACACATTTTCACCCAGGTAAGAATGTTGGTCGCGGCAAAGACGACACACTATTTGCACTTGCTGCAGGATCAGTTGAATTCGGTCGCGCTCGCGGACGTAACGTTGTAAATGTGGTTCCAGTAGCTTAATAAACGGTTCTCAAGAAGAGCGGGCCGCATATATGTGCGGCTCGCTTTTTTATTTCAGGCACTAGAAGGGAGTTATCGTGGCAACATTTGTTGATCGCGTGACTCTCTATGCCACCGCTGGAAAAGGTGGAGATGGTTGTGTCTCTGTAAAGCGCGAAAAGTTCAAACCACTTGGCGGACCAGATGGCGGTAACGGTGGACGCGGTGGCGACATTATTTTGGTTGTCGATCCAAATGTGACAACGCTTCTCGATTTTCACCATTCACCACATCGCAAAGCAACATCTGGACATCAAGGTTATGGTGATCGCAAAGACGGTTACAGCGGTGAAGATTTAATTCTTGGCGTTCCAAATGGAACTGTTATCTATGATCAAGTAGGAATTCAAATTGCTGACCTCATAGGTACAGGTACAACATTTGTTGCTGCCCAGGGTGGCTTTGGTGGACTTGGAAATTTAGCGCTCTCATCTTCTAAGCGCCGTGCACCAGGTTTCGCACTCCTTGGCGAACCAGGTGAAGAACGTATTTTGCAATTGGAATTGAAATCAGTTGCAGATATTGCACTCGTTGGTTTCCCAAGTGCTGGAAAATCTTCCCTCATTGCTGCAATCTCATCTGCGCGTCCAAAGATTGCCGACTATCCATTTACAACACTGATTCCAAATCTTGGCGTTGTCCAAGCTGGTGGAACTCGATTTACTGTCGCTGATGTTCCAGGACTTATTCCTGGTGCTAGCCAAGGAAAAGGTTTAGGCCTTGAATTCTTGCGCCATGTTGAGCGCTGCGTTGCACTTGTCCATGTTCTTGACTGTGGAACTCTAGAGACTGATCGAAATCCAGTTGCAGATCTCGAAGCAATTGAACTTGAGCTAAAGCAATACGGTGGTCTCGAAGATCGCACACGCATTATTGCTCTCAATAAAATTGATATTCCAGATGGCGCTGCCATGGCTGAGATGGTTGAGCAAACTCTGCGCGATAAAGGTTATGAAGTTTATGCAGTCTCTGCTGCAAGTCGTGCCGGTTTGCAAGAACTTACATATGCGATGGCTCGCCTCATTCAAAAAGAGCGCGCAGAGATGGCAGTGGAGGAGCGCACTCGTATTATTTTGCGTCCAACTCCTATTGATGATTCAGGATTTACTGTAAAAGCAAATGAAGATGGTTCATTTACTGTGCGCGGAAATAAAGTTGTGCGCTGGGTTCGTCAAACAAATTTCAAGAATGCCGAAGCAATTGGTTACCTTGCAGATCGTCTTGCTCAATTAGGTGTTGAGAAAGAGCTCTTCAAAAAGGGTGCTGTTGCAGGAAGCGAAGTTCGCATTGGTAGCGGAGATAATGAAGTTGTATTTGATTGGGAACCAACGATTGAGGCAGGTGCTGAGCAATTAGCTGGCCATTTGCATCGTCGCGGTGAGGATTCTCGACTAGAGGGTTCATGGGGCGCTCCCGTTCGCGAAGAAGAAGATGTTTTGAGCGATGATGAGATTGCAATGCAGTGGGAGTACAACGTGATTGACCCACATTCGCCTAAACTTGCGGAAGCCGCAAAGAATGAAACAGAGGATGGAGATGCAAAGTGAGCCGTGCAAGCATCACCTCTGCCAAGCGCATTGTTATCAAGATTGGCTCTTCATCTCTAACAGGTAGCGCGGGATCGCAATTAGATACCGAATCTGTCAATAAGTTAGTAAGCGTTGTTGCTTCATGTAAAAAGCGTGGAGTAGAAGTTGTTGTTGTTTCATCAGGTGCTATCGCAGCAGGCCTTGCTCCATTGGGATTGACCACACGTCCACAAGATCTTGCTACGCAACAAGCTGCAGCATCGGTTGGTCAGGGCCTACTTATTGCTCGCTATACCGAGAGTTTTGCTAAGCATTCAATTGTTGCTTCACAGGTATTGCTTACAACTGAGGACATTGTCAGGCGTGCCCATTACCAGAATGCACAACGCACTTTATATAAATTGCTTTCATTAGGTGTTGTTCCAATTATCAATGAGAACGATAGCGTTGGAACGAAAGAGATTCGATTTGGTGATAATGATCGCCTTGCTGCTTTAGTTGCCATGCTCATTGATGCAGATTTGCTCGTTCTGATTTCAGATATTGATGCGCTCTATGACGCACCTCCAACACAAGCAGGTGCAAAAGCGATCCACGAAGTCACTTCAATTTCAGATATCGACTCAAAAACTATTGGTGGCGCTGGCACATCTGGTGTTGGTAGCGGGGGAATGGTTACCAAAATTGAGGCTGCGCGAATTGCAACGAGTGCTGGAATTGTGATGCTACTGACATCCCTTGAACAATCTGCAGAGAGTTTGGCTGGATCGTCACAAGGAACGCTATTTCAAGCAGAGTCAAAGAAAACTAATTCACGCTTGCTCTGGCTAGCGCATGCAACAACTCCACGCGGTCGCCTCGTACTCGACGCTGGAGCAGTGAAGGCGATTATTGAACGTGGAGTTTCACTTTTGCCTGCAGGAGTAACTGCAGTTGAAGGTGAATTTATTTCTGGTGATGCGATTGAACTTGTTGGCCCAGATATGAAAGTTATTGCGCGAGGTTTAGTCGCCTTTGATTCTGAAGAAATTCCACAAATGCTGGGCCGTTCCACAAAGGAACTAGCTGCTTCATTAGGCGTGGAATACGAACGCGAACTTGTACATCGCGATGATTTAGTGTTGTTATAAGGTGTCATGATGAGCGCTGCGGAACTAATTCATAATCTTGCACTACGCGCGCGCGTGGCTTCGCGCACTCTGAGTGTCGCCACCACTGCGCAGCGAAGAGAAGCACTACACAATATTGCTGATGCACTTATTAGCCGAAGTGCTGAAATTGTGGCTGCAAATGAAGAAGATATGAAGCGCGGGCGCGAAAGTGGACTCAATTCACAATTACTTGACCGACTATTACTAACTCCAGAGCGAGTTATTGGAATAGCCAACGGTGCGCGAAAAGTTTCAGAATTAGATGATCCATTAGGGAAAGTATTGCGCCAATCAACTTTGCCA